>JAEZYO010000688.1 GCA_023419055.1 Pseudomonadota bacterium
AAGGTGAAGCGATAAAAACTGACAAGTATTTTTCAAATCCGGGCAGCACTCTTCGGGTTCGTTGCCTGCGTGCTTACGTCAGGACGCCGTAGTGGGCGGGGTCCGGCGAGAACAGCAGCTCAATGAATATCAAGAAGTATCAATGTAACGCCTGCCGCAATGCCCTCCAGTTTCGCGCAGCCAGGCAGGGGCTGGTGATTGGCGACCAATAGCGATACGAGCGTATTCATGGAGCCGCGACGACGCTCGACGGTCGATCCTGCGCCGGGCCGCGGGCAGTATGACCGCACCCTGAGCCGCGCTCGGCGTCAGGCGGAGCAACGAGAGCGTCTCTTGCTGGCTGCTGCAGAAGCGTTTGCGCTCGACCGTAGAGGCGTAGGGCTGAGCGCGGTGGTGCAGCGCGCGGGTACGGGGAGGAACACGTTCTACGAATACTTCGATGACGTGGAGCACGCGCTTCGCGCGGTGCGGACGCGCGTGGTTGCGCGTCTCGAAGCTGCTCTCACGTCGTCGCTCTCGACGGCGAGAACTCCGGTCGAACGGTTGCGGGTGGTCAGTCGTGCCTACTTCGAGTCGCTTTCGGAGCATCCCTACGAGGCGGCGGTGGGCCTCTGGTGCGAGCGGAACAGCGACGCGCTGAGCCCGGTTGGTCGCGCGTTGAGCCTGGCGTTCACGCGCGCCATGCGGCTCACGCGAGTGCTCTCGCCGGAGGACGAGCTCAGAGCGCTCTCGGTTGCTGCATCAGCGGAGGCCCTCTTTGCGGAGTGTGTGCTCGAGCCGCTGCTGAAGAGCACGCGAGCCAACCGAGCCAACGAGGACGCTCCTGCGAGGGGTGATGAATCAAACGAAGGTGGTGCAACTTCGAATGCGCGAGGTGCAACCTCGGATGCGCGAGGTGCAACCTCGAATGCGCGAGGTGCAACCTCGAATGCGCGAGGTGCAACCTCGAATGCACGAGGTGCAACCTCGAATGCACGAGGTGCAACCTCGAATGCACCGGTCGAAGTGCTGGTCGATCTCGCCGTGCGTGTCCTCCGCTGACTCCGCGGTCGACCCACCTCGTCGTGGCGAGTGAGACGAATGAGATCGGGACCCGCGGACCGAGTCCGGTGCAGAGAGAGGGCGAGTGGCAAGACGACCGTGATCGGGGACCGCGGGCGAGGAGCCACCTCGAATGCGAGGAGCGAGCTGGATTGACTCAGCGGTCGAGCCTCCTCGTCGTTCGGCGGTCGGGGAATCAGTCGCGGCAGCAAAGCGACCAGAGGCAGAGGGTGAGGCGTGACCCCCGCCGCCGGCACTAAAGGGAGAATCCAAGAAGCGAAGAATCCAAAGAACCGAGGCACGCCTGCCAATTCAAGAGCCGAGGCAAGCCTGCACCAAGGACGAAGAATCAACGCCGAGGCGCGCCCGCCTGGGTGGCGCTGTGTCTCGTCTCAGCCTGCGAAATCCAAAGGAGTTGTGCGAGTCTTGTGGACAAGCTGGCGAGCCTGCCCAACGAGCCTCGCAGCGGGCCAGGTGACTTCGAACGCGTGTCCGAAATCGACGAGCTGTGCCGCGCGCGTGTTTCCATCGCCCAAGGTCGGTGATAGCGTACCGCCCAGATGAGCGGCACTCCCGTCGAGCTCAAGGTCGGTGGCCAAGTCTACCGGGTCGTCGCGTCTTCCGAAGAAGCAGAGCTCAAACGGCTCGCCGAGATCGTGGACACGCGTTTGCGTTCACTCGCCTCTCCGGGACGTCAGGTGTCGCCGCAGATGATGCTGCTCGCCGCGCTCGCGCTCGCGCACGATCTCGAAGAGGAGCGGGCTCGGCGCGTGCGCGTGGAGAGCCGCGCGAAGGAGATGCTCGCGTCGGTGCTCGAGCGTATCGACGCCGTGCTCGAGGGCACGCCTGCGACGGAGCACGAGAGCGAAGCGGTCGAAGAGCCGCAGCTCACCTGAGCCGCTAGTCGAAGGCTTGGTAAGCGAGCAAGAAGGGCAGCGCGAGAACGAGCCCGTCGATCTGGGCCGCGATGACGAATTGGTTCGCCGAGCGCGCGCCGAGGTCGCGCTGAAATCCGAGCAAGAGTCCCGCGCTGAGCGAGTAGAGCGCGTGGAAGTTGTAGGTGCGCGGACCGAAGAAGAGCCAGCCCTCGAGCGCGGGCGCCTCGAGCTCGTGACCCCCCGCGCCGCCCGAAAGAATGAGGGGGAAGTCGCCCGTCACCGGGACGAGCCAGCTGAGCCCCGCTCCGTAGCGAGCGTCCCAGAAGCCCGCGCTCGTGACGTGCACGTAGGGTCCGAGCGCGAAATCGCTGTTCCGCGCGCGGCCGAAGAGCACGTCCGCGCGAAGGCCGTTGCACCACGCCGAATCGCTCCAGAGCGAGTGCGGCTCTCCGTGGCCGCAGAGTCCCGTGACGAACGCGGTGTTGATCTGCGGTCGAGGACTCGGACCCGTGAAGCTCTCCGAATCGAGCGCGCGCTCCTCGCCGAAAGACGAGCACGGCGCGAGCAGGAGCGAGAGGGCGAGCGCGCTCGTGGCGCGTCCCTTCATTGTTGGTACGGATTGAGCGCGGGGTCGCGGCAGATGTCCGAAGTCGCCGAGCAGAAGATGCAGCTCACGGCTCGGTCCTGGCCCGGGAAGCAGCCGAGAGTGCCCTCGGCGTCTTCACCGAGCGCGGACGCGGGGCTTGTCGCGCACAGGTAGTCGGCGCCGGCCGGCAGCGTGCTGTCGAAGGCCGCCGCCGGGTACGCGATCAGGCACCCGGTGCAGACCTCGATGGGAAAGCGCAGCTCCGCGGATTCGAGCTCCTGACCGCCGAGCGTGGTGCCGAACACCTTCACGATGGCGACGACCTGCCCTTCCGGAACCTGTGCCCCCGGCGGGACGAGATCCGCGAGGAACCCGCCGTAACCGGGATCCGTGTCGGCCGCGGGATGAGCGAAGCCGGAGCCCAAGGTCGTAAACTCCGCGATGGTCGCGCCGTTGGCAGTCTCGAGCGTGACCTCGGCGCCTTCGAGGCGGACGCGCGAGGTCTCCGTTCGAAGCTGGTTGCGCGAGCCGCGCTCGGTGAGCTGATTGCCGACCAGGAGCGGAGCGGAGTACGAGGTGCGGAGCGCGAGGTCGAGCGTGCCGCTGAAGAGGAAGGGACCTTCCGGGCGGGGATCGACGACGCACTCATTGTCGTCGATGCTGAGGACGCCGATGATGAAGAGCGAGCTCTCGTTGTCGGCGCACCCGGACACGGCGCCGAGCAGCGCCAGGGACAGGCCGCCGAAAGAAGCGATTTTTGCGATCGCAGACATGTTGACCTCGCGGGGCCGAGCCACACGTCGGGCGCCCGGGAAGGATCTTAGCGAGGTGCTTTCGGCGGCGCCAAGTTCGTGAGTGCGAAAACCTGGCTCATTTATCGAAGTGTGGGCTCGGTGGGGGAGTTGGCGAGGGGCTCCCACCGCCGACCACCGCTTCAGGCGAGCAGCGGGATTTCGGCGCGAAGCTCTTTGAGATCGAGATCTTCGGTGGTCACGTCGCCGATTTGACGCGCGAATACGAACTTGAGCTTCGAGCCGGCGCGCTTCTTGTCGTGGCCGACGAGCGACGCAGCGGCGCCGAGGGGCTCGCCCGCGAGATTGACGGGCAAGCCGAGCTTGCCGAGCAAGCTGGTGACGCGCTCTTCGAGGTCCCGGGGAGTCACGCCGCGGCGGGCGCCGAGGCGGAGGGCCGCGACCAGTCCGAGGCTGATGGCCTCCCCGTGGGTGTGGCGGGCGAAGCCGCCTTCGAGCTCGATGGCGTGCCCGACCGTATGACCCAGGTTGAGGACTGCGCGCAGGCCGGTCTCCTTGGCGTCGATGCTCACGATGCGCGCCTTCACGCGCACCGAGCGCCGCACGATCTCCTCGACGAGCTCGCCGTCACGCGCGTTGACGCGATCGAGCTCTCGCTCGATCAAAAGAAAGAGATCGGGGTCGCCGATGAGCGCGGTCTTGACCACCTCGGCGAGGCCGCTCCGGTAGTTGCGATCCGACTCGGTCGCCTCGAGCGCGACGTCGCAGATCACCGCGGAAGGCTGCCAGAAGGCGCCGACCGCGTTCTTGGCGGGGCCGAGATCGACGCCGGTCTTGCCGCCGGTAGAAGCGTCGACCAACGCGAGCAACGTCGTGGGGACGCCGATCCAGCGGATGCCGCGCATGTACGTCGACGCCGCGAACCCCGTCATGTCGGTGACGACGCCGCCGCCGAGCCCGACGCACACGCTCTTGCGATCGGCTTCGATGCGCTGGAGCGCGAGCCAGAGCGACTCGATGCTCCGGATGTGCTTCTCGTTCTCTCCCGGCGGCAACGTGGCCTGATCTGCCGAGATTTTGGCCGCGGCGAGCGCCGCGAGCAGCGGCGAGGCGTGAAGCGGTGCGACGTTTTCGTCGCTCACGAGCAAGGTCTTGGACGCAGCGCCGACGAGCGCGGGGAGACGCTCGGCCGCGATGTGGCGCCCGACTTCGACCGAGTAGGAGCCCGCGCCAGCGGCCACGGCGAGCGGGTCGCGGCGCCAGATCGCGATGATCTCGTCGGCGATGGCAGCGACGGCGCGCCCGGAAGTCGAGACGCGAGCGTGCGCCTCGGCGTAGCTCGACTCGCGGAGCTCGAGCAGCGCTTCCGCGCGGGCCGCCGGGTTCGAAACGCTGAGGAGCGGGCGGCCGTCGTTCGCGCTCGTGCGGGCGAGGATGTCGGAGAGCTTGGCCTCCAGGGTGACCACGACGGCGCGATCGAGCGCCGAGAGACGGAGCTCGCGCGAGAGGAGCGCTCCGCCGCCGAGGGCGATCACGGGAGGGCTCGCGCTCGAGCAGGCCTCGTCGAGCAAGCGTCCGAGCTCCTCGCGCTCGACGGCGCGGAAAGCGGCTTCCCCGTGCTCGGCGAAGTATTGCGCGACGCTCGTCCCGAAGCGCTGCTCGAGCTTCTGGTCGAGGTCCACGAGTGGGCGCCCGGTGGTTTCGGCGATCCGTTGACCGACGCTGGTCTTACCGGTGCCCATGAAGCCGTTGAGAAGGAGGGGACGGCGCATTGCGGAGACTCTGGGGGGCGAGCCTTGCACGACCCGGAACCGGCGCCAAAGTCTCGGCGAACGGTGGGCGCGGTCTGCTAGCTTCGAGGGGTGGAGAAGCTCGAGCTCCGACCCCTGCCCGATGCCGTGGAGCTTGCGATCTGGGCCAAGCCCCGCGCGAGCAAGAGCCGCGTGGTTGGAATTCGGGACGGTCGACTCGAGGTGGCGCTGGCGGCGCCGCCGGTCGACGGAGCGGCCAACCAGGAGCTGGTTCGGACCCTGGCCGACCACTTCGGCGTACCGAGGCGGAGCGTCGAGCTGACGGCGGGGGAGGGGGGGCGAGCCAAGCGCGTGCGTATCGCGGGAATCGACGAAGCAGCCGTTCTCGCCCGGATCCCGAAGTGAGGCCACCGGCCGGGTGGCGCAGAGCGCTGGGCGGGCAGTAGATTCGAGGTCAGACTCTCCTCCGGCTGGGAGACTTCTGACCGACCATGGCTGGGCTTCGCTTCCAAAAGTACGAGGGACTCGGTAACGACTTTCTGGTCGTCGACGGCACCGCAGTGACGGAGGCCGAGGCGCGGCAGCTCTGCGATCGGCACTTCGGGGTGGGCGGAGACGGCGTGCTGATCGTCGGAGCGCCACGCACCCCCGGCGCGCGCGCCAGCATGCAGGTCATCAACGCGGACGGCTCGCGTCCGGAGATGTGCGGCAACGGGTTGCGCTGTGTCGCGCTGCACCTCGCGATCACCGACGGCAGCGACGAGGTTCGCTACGTGCTCGATACGGACGCGGGTGTCCGAGAGGCGCTCGTGGTGCGGAGCGGCGAGAGCGGCGTCGTCACGCTCGACATGGGGGCGGGGACGCTCGGGCCGGATCACTGCGAGGCGCACGCGGGGCGCGACTACACGTTTTTGCGCGTTTCCATGGGGAATCCGCACGCCATCGTGTTCGACGCCGGCTTCGACGAGCGCGCGATGGACGAGATTGGGCCGCGGGTCTCGGCGGCGTCCCCCCAGGGCAGCAACGTCGAGAGCGTGGTCGCTCGTGGGCCTCGCGCGTTCGACGTCATCGTCTGGGAGCGGGGCGTCGGGCGGACGCTCGCGTGCGGAACGGGCGCGGCGGCGGTCGCCGTGGCGCTCGCGACGAGCGGGCGCGCGCCGTACGGCGAGCCGCTCGAGGTGCGCTTGCCCGGAGGCCCGCTCGAGCTCGTGGTGAGCGAAGGTTCGCTGCGGGTCTCGCTCAAGGGGCCGGCGCGGCGTGTCTTCTCGGGTCAGGTGTCCGCGTGAGATCCGCGCTCGGGGTCGCGCCTCAGGTGCCTCTGAGCGTGATCGCGATTTTGACCGATCCGGACGCGACCGAGCTCATCAGCCGAACCCTGGCTTTTTCGGGGGATCAGCTGAGCGTGGCGACGGACCTCGCGGAAGGGCTCACGCGGGTCTCGAACCAGGTCCCCGACGTCGCGCTCGTGGACGTGACCCTGGGCGAGAGCGCGGGGCTCGCGGTCTTGCATCACATTCGCGCGCTCGCGCCGACCGCGACCGTGTTCGCGCTCACGCGGCCGGATCGGCTCGAGCTCGGCACCCAGGCGCTGGCCCTCGGCGGCGCCGGCATGCTCGTGCTGCCGCTCGCGGGCGACGACTTGCTGACGGCGCTCTCGGACGTGCGCACGCGCCTCGGTGAGCGAGCGCGGCGGGTCGAGCTCGAGCGCCTCGCCAACGCGACGCAGCGCGACTTCGAGCTCGTCGCGCGCGTCGCCGAGATTGCGGAAGCGGAGTCCCGAAGAGAGGCCTCGGTGGCGCTCGGCCGCGTGCTCTCGGAGCTCGGCGGGGCGCGCCGGGTGCTCGTGTATCTCCCGGCGGGCGAGGGGACGCGCGAGCTCATGCGCGCGGCGGCGCTCGGCGACGGAGCGGACGGGCCCGCCTTCTGCGAGGACATGGAGCTCTTGCAGTTCGCGCACGAGCAAAAGCTCGAGGTGCTGCGCCTCGCGCTCCGCCGCGAGCTCGGCGCGATCGTGCTCGTGGACGGGCTGCCCGCGGTGGCCTCCGGGCTCGAGCGCGAGATGCTGAGCACCGTGAGCTCTCAGGCGGCCACGGTGTTCGCGCTCGTCGCGGCGCGCGAGCAATCTCACCGCGGTTCGATGAAAGATCCGCGCTCGAGCGCCTACACGTTCGCGTACTTCGTGGACGTCGCCGGGCGCGAGATCGACACGGCGCGACGGCACAAGCGCCGCTTCGCGCTCGCCACCATCGGCGTGCACGCGCGCGAAGAGTCGGGAGAGCTCGAGCCGACCATCGCGACCGCCGATCGCGTGCTCGCGGCGGTGCGCGACACGGACGTGCTCGCGCGGGTCGACGCGAACGAGTTCTACCTGCTCCTGCCGGAGACCGGCGGGATCGGCGCGCACGCCTGCAGGCGCCGCGTGCTCGAGCAGCTCGGCGGCATCGGCAATCAGGGGCCGTACGAGCTCACCATCGGGCTTGCCAGCTACCCGCACGACGGCGGCGACCTATCGCGCCTCCTGCGCGTGGCGCGGCACCGAGCCGACGCTTCCCGTGGCTCGGTGATAGCTCAGCTCGACCTTCGCCGCGCGAGCTTGCCCGAGGTGGTCGATCGCCTGGTTTCGGGAGTGAACCTGCGCCGCGGCTCGGCGGCGGAGCTCCTCGAGGCGCCGCGCTACATCGAGCTTCCGACGACGGACGTGCCGGGGCTCGTCGCCTCGGCGCTCCAGGAGGCCGCGCGCGGGGGCACCGCTCACGTGGCGGTCACGAAGCACTCCGGGGTGAGCGTGGGCGGCGCCCTGCGCTCGGAGCTCCTGCGCGAAGGCGAGGGCACGCTCTTCGAGGCGGTCGACGTGAGCGCGGCGCCGGGCTGCGAAAACCTCGAGATTTTGGCGATCGTGGCGGAACACGGCACGTACGCGCTGCTCGGGCGCTCGGAGGGCAACGTGGTGCGAGCGGTCCACGCTGCCGATCCATTGCTGGTCGACCTCTTGTTGACGAAGCTCGGCGAGGCCGGCGGCGTGAGGTTGTTCGACTGATGTCGCGCGTGGTCTTACTCGTAGAACCGGACGTCGATCGCCTGGGCGCGCTCGCCTCGAAGCTGCGCTCGCGAGGGCTCGAGGTCGCGATCGCGGACAGCCTGGAGGGCGCCGCCGAGCGCTCGCGCGCGGCGCGGCCGGAGGTGCTCCTGATCGCGCAGGAGCTCGAGGACGAATCGCTCGAGGGCCGCTTGAAGCGGCTCGGCGCGCTGAGCCTGATGCCGCGCTTCACGCTGACGGATCGCGACGGGGAGCTCTTGCCCCACGAGCTCCCGCGCGCGGACGCCGAGCTCATCGCCAAGCGCGTGTACGCGCTCCCCCCGAAGGCGGCTCCGGTGGTCGGAGAAGGCGGCGATTTTCGCGGCGATCTCCAGCAGGTGAGCGTGACGGACCTGCTCCAGCTGCTCAGCATGAACCGGCGGAGCGGCACCCTCAGCGTGACGACGCCGCTCGGCGCCGGCGAGCTCCGGCTCGCCGAGGGCGAGGTCATCGACGCCGTGTACCGGCGCGTGGACGGCGAGAAGGCGCTGTTCCGGCTGCTCACCGAGAACGAGGGCACCTTCGCGTTCGCGGGCGGATCGCAGCAAGCGCTCCGGCGCATCGAGCGACCGACGCACATGCTGCTGATGGAAGGGTTGCGGCAGGCGGACGAGGGCAAGAGCCTGCGCGCCTCGCTCGCGCTCGAAGATCAGTCCTTGCTCGCCATCGGGGCGCCCGCCGGCGACGCGCCGGAGCTCGAGCAGCGCGTCGCACTGACCCTCGCGACGCCGCGCACGCTGCCGCAGCTGCTCGACGAGGTTGCGGCTCCGGATCTCGAGATTTTGCAGGCGCTCGACCAGCTCCTGAAGAGCAACGTCGTGCGCAGCCTGGCCGCCGGCGCGGCCCGCGTGGAGCTCGCGGATTCGGAGCGAATGAGCGTGCTCGCCGCGCTCGCGAAGCGGGTGGCGCGCGCCGGGTTCGACGGCCCGACGCGCATCGGCATCGCGGGCTCGCAGCATCGGCTGACGAGCTTGCTCGCCGCGCTCGGGAGCCTCGTGGAGGCGAGCGTCGCGAGCGACGTGCCGGCGGCGCCCGTCCCGCACGCGCTCGCGAAGCTCAAGCTCGGTGAAGGCGTGGACCTCGAGATCGTCGGCCTCCCCCTGGTCGAAGCGTACGCGCCGCTCTGGTCGCTGGTCCTGCCGAGCCTCACGTCCGTCGCGCGCATCGAGCTCGAGAACGGCGACTTGCTCGAGAGCTGCGCGGAGCTGGCGGGAGTGAACGTGATCGACGCCACGACGCTCCTCGGCGACGGCGGGGACAGCGATCCTGCGCAGGTGGCCGGGCTCATCCGCATGGCGCTGGAAAGCGCCGCGGAGGGCTGAAATCGTGGCCGCGCGCGTGGGGCTCATCCCTGGGGACGGCATCGGTCCCGAGGTGATCGGGGTCGCCGAGCGCGCTCTCGAGTGGTTTCGTACCGAGCGCCGACTCTCGATCGAGCTCGAGCGCTTCGATCTCGGAGCCGAACGCTATCTGCGCACTGGAGAAGGGCTCCCTATCGAGGTGCGTGATCGCATCGGACGGACCTGCCGCGCGGTCCTGCTCGGCGCGATCGGTGACCCGCGCGTGCCCGGATCCGAGCACGCGAAGGAGATCGTGCTCGGCCTCCGCCAGCATTTCGATCTCTTCGCCAACGTTCGGCCCGTGCGCGCGCTCGCCGACCAGCTCGTTCCGCTCAAGGGGAAGCGAGCGGCCGACGTCGACTTCGTCGTCGTGCGGGAGAACACCGAGGGCGCCTACGTGGGCGTGGGAGGCCAGCTGCGGCGCGGAACGCCGCACGAGGTCGCGATCGACGAGGACCTCAGCACGCGCTTCGGGGTCGAGCGCGTGGTGCGGGCGGCCTTCGAAATCGCGCGCCGCGACGGACGGTCGCGCGTTCACCTCGCCGACAAATCCAACGCGCTCCGGAACGGTCAGGAGCTCTGGCGACGCACGTTCCACGAGGTGGCCACGAGCTATCCCGACATCGAGCCCATCGCCGAGTACGTGGACGCCCTCTGTTATCGCCTGGTGCTCGATCCGGCGCGCTATCAGGTGATCGTGACCAACAACCTCTTCGGGGACATCGTGTCCGACCTGGCGGCGGCGCTTCAGGGCGGTCTCGGCATGGCGCCGAGCGCGAACGTCCACTTCGGAGTCGAAGACCGGCTCGCCCTGTTCGAGCCCGTGCACGGCTCCGCGCCGGAGCTCGCGGGGCGCGACACGGCGAACCCGTTCGGCGCTCTCCTCTCGACGGCGCTCCTGCTGCGCGAGCTCGGGCACGCGGGCGCCGGAGTGGAGCTCGAGGGCGCGGTGACTCGGGCGCTCGCGAAGGGGCGCTGCACGGCGGACGTCGGTGGCACGCTCGGCACGGCGGACACCGGGGCCGCGGTTCTGGACGAGCTCGCTCGTTCGTAGGTCGCCCGGCCGAGCCAAAAATTTCGCGGATTTGGGTGCCCCGTGCTACGGCCGGCCCATGAGCGGAGCTGCGACACCTCGCGGCGAAGAGCCAGGTCGCCTGAGCGGGGCCCGGGGCGAGTTCGTGAGCAGCTTGCCCCGTCGCCTGGAGCTTCTGCGGACCTCGCTCGACGCCCTCGAGCAGTCACCGGCCGACAGCGAGCGCCTGAACGGCCTGCTGCGGCGCATCCACGCCCTCGGGTCCTCGGCACGGGTCCTGGGCTTCGCGAGCGTCGCCGAGGCCCTCTCGGAGGCGGAGAAGGGCCTGCGCGGGGCCCTTTCCGGGGGACGTCCGCTTCCGCTGGCGGATGTCGCCCGCGCGTTCGACCTGTTGCCTTCGCTTTTGTCCGGTGGGCAGGCCGAGGGCGGGGGCGAGCGCCAGGCCTTCCCGAGCAGCGTGCTCGTCTTCGGACCGCAGGGGGTAGCTGACGCCATCGCCGAGGGCGACGGGGTGAGCGTCGAGTGCGAGCGCACCGAAGACGCGACCCGAGCGCGCGAGCTTGCCCGGATCATCGGCCCGGACGTCGCCGTGATCGACGCGGATCGGCGTGGAGCGCGCGAGCTCGTCGAGCTCTTCGTGAACGACCCCTTGATCGAGCCGGTGCCCGTGCTCGTCGTGGGCACGTTCGCGACGCCCGAAGCCGCGGCGCCTTTCGTCGAGCTCGGCGCGGCGCGCGTGCTCCCGAAGCCGGTGAGTCCGGAAGCGCTGCGCAAGGGAGTGGACGAATTGCGACAGCTCGCCACCCGGCCGCGCTCGGTGCGAGCGCCGCTCGGTGAGCTCACCGTCGCCGCCCTCTCGGAGCGCATGGCGGACGAGTTCCGGCGAGGTCTGGTCGAGGCGGCCGAGGGGGGCTCGATGAGCTTTCCGGTCGCGTTCGGCGAGGGCGCCGACGTCATGGCGGCGGTCTGGGGTGCGGTCGCCCGCGTACGCGAGCTCGTCACATTGCGCTCGCAAGGGGCCGTTCGCTTTCAGCCGATTGGCCCCGAAGGCGCCGTCCCGCTCGCCCCCTGGAGCGGCGAGGAGCGGCGCGCCGGGGAACGGCTGCCCAAGGTGGCGCGCGGCGCCGACGGCGTGTCGATCCACGGCCGGCGCGTCGTGGTGGCCGACGACGACCCGGCCGTAGTCTGGTTCATGACCAGCCTGCTGAAGGCGGTCGGCGCCGAGGTGGTCGAGGCGCACGACGGGCGGCGGGCGCTCGAGATCACGCGTGAGATCTGGCCCGACGTCGTGATCAGCGACGTCCTGATGCCGGAGCTCGACGGCTTTTCGCTCTGCCACGAGATCAAGCGCGATGTCGCGGTGCGCGATACGCCCGTGATCCTGCTCTCGTGGAAGGAAGACCTGCTGCAGCGCCTGCGCGAGCTCGGCGCGGACGCGGACGGCTACTTGCGCAAGGAAGCGGCGGCCTCTGCCGGCGTGGAGCGGGTGCGCGAGGTTCTTCGTCCGCGCGCGCGCGTCGAGCAGCGCATCGAAGCGGGCGGGGAGGTACGCGGGCGCCTGGACGGGCTCACGCCGCGCCTGCTGCTCGAGCTCGTCTGCAAGCACAGGAAGGATGCGCGGATCTCGGTGCGCGACGCGGTGTACCTCTGGGAGCTCTCCCTGCGCGATGGGCGGCTGCTCAGCATCACCCGCAGCTCGGCACAGGGCGACTTCGCGCGCGGCCCCAAGGTGCTGCCGGGCCTGCTCGGCGTGACGGCGGGGCGCTTCGTGGTCGAGCCGGATTCGACGCCGACGCGCGCCGAGTTCGAGGGCGATCTGCGCTCCATCGTGGATGAGCCGATCGAGCGCGCGCGCGCGGCGCTCAAGGCGGTCGCCGCCGACGCGCTGGTGCGCATCAAGGGGCTCACCTTCGAGCGCGAGGCGTTCGATCCCTACCTCGCCTGCACTCCCGAACCTGCGCTCGGGCTCTTGCGCCGCCTGTTCGCCGCCGCGGCGCCGCGCGAGCTCGTGCTCGGGGGGCAGGCGGATCCGCGCCTGCTCGAGAACGTGCTGAGCGATCTCGCGCGCCGCGGCGTGATCGTCGGCGTGGAGCGCGATTCGTCGGCGAGCCTGGTTCCTCCCGCGCCCGCCGCTGAGGCAGCCCCCGCTTTCGCGCCGAAGACCGCTGCTCCGCCCGCCGACGAGGCCGAGCTCGACTGGGACGACGAGCTCTCGGAGGACGACGTGGCGTCGGCGGCGCGCTCGCGGCGCTCGGTCTCGCCGGGGAAGAAGTCCGAGCCACCTTCGCCTGCTCCCGAGCCTACCGCGCCTGTTCCCGAGCCTTCTCCTGCGCTCGGGAAGTCCGAGCCGGTGCCGGTGGTCCCCCACACGCTGACCGTCACGGGGAGCCCGGGGATGCCGCTCGACCCGGAGCCCACCCCGGCCGTGGATTGGACCAGCGGGCCCCTGTTTGCATTCGGCGGGAACGAGCCCGGGACCGCGCGCGGACTGGGCTCTTTGCCCGTCGTGCAAAAGCGGGACGAAGCGAAGCCAGCGCCTTCTCCCGCGCCGGTTGCCGCTTCTCCGAAGCCGAGCCCCGTTGCTCCGCCGGAGCCGACTCCGAGCCCCGGGAGCGGCGAAGGGGCCGACCTCGCCAATCTCATGGGTCTCACCGCGACGCCCGCGCCCGCGAAGGCAACGCCCTCCCCCGCGCCTGCACCCACGGCGGTCGTGGCTTCGCCCGCCCCTGCGCCTGCGGTTGCTCCCGCGGGTTCGCCCCCGCCCGCAGCGACTACGGCGTCACCGCTGCCTTCGCCGAGCGCACCCAAGCCGGAGCCGGTAGAGCCGGTAGCGCCCGCGTCACAGCCGCTCGCGGAGGCCGTGGAGTCGCGCGCGCACTCGCCGTTCTCGGAGCCGCCTCCCGTGCCGAGCGCTCCCTTGACGACCGACACGCTCCTCGCCGCGCTCACGCCCGCGCCCGAGCCGAGCGCGCTGCCGTCGGAACCTCCGCCTTCCTCGGCGGTTCGCGCCGGCGAAAAGGAGCTCATCGACAGCAGTGACGTGACGAGTCTGCCGCCCTCGGAGCCGCCTCCCGCGGCGGAGGAGGAGCTGGAACCTTCGCCAGCGCCGAAGAAGGTGGCGCCAAAGAAGACCGCGCCGAAGAAGACCCAAGCCAAGCGCGACCGCGAAGCGGAGGAAGCGAGCGATCGCGAGAAGAAGCAGCCCGAAGCCGGGGGCGCCGCTCGCGCGCTGATCGGCGCGGGGCTCTCGTTCGTGGCGGTCTTCCTGCTCGTGAAATTCGTCGTCCTGAAGCCCGCGGCCGACGTCGCTCCGCCCGCGGCGGTGAGCGTCGCGGCTCCCGTGCCTCCCCCGAAGCCGTCGGCCGAGGCGCCCCATGTCGAGACGCTGCCGGTGCCCGCCGGGCTCGAGGTGCCCGCGGGATCGGGGATCCTCGAGGTGGCCGTGCCGGGCCCCGAGGTGCTCTACGTCGACGGCTCGTTCAACGGTCGCGGGCCGACGCGGCGCATCACGCTCGCGCCGGGCAAGCACGAGCTTGCCATCGGCGAAGGGCCGGACGCGAAGCGGGTCGAGATCGAGATTGCCGCTGGGAGCCGGACGCGAGTGTCGCTATCGGGTTCCCAGCAGGCGAAATGAAGCCCTCCCGTCTGGTGTGCGCCGCCGCGCTGCTCGCGGCTTGCTCGAAACAGAGCGACGAAGCTCCGCGCGCGAGCGCGCGTGACGACGCCCCCGCGAGCTCGGTCGAGGCGCGCGCCGGCAAGGAGCCGGTCGAGGCGCCGCCGGAGTCCGAGCTCAGCGAGCGAGGGGACCGCTACGATCTCGTCAGGCACGCCGCCACGTGTGAAGCGCGTCACCGCGGGCAGTTGCTCGACTTCGGTACGCAGGCCGCGCCCATCTGGCAAGGCTTTCAGGCGCAGCCGCTCGACGAGGTTCAGAACGTCACCCGCGACGGCGCCACGCTGTTCCGCCCCGTGGAGCGGCAGCTCGCGTACGATTTCTGGCTCGAGGAGGCGACGCCGACGCTCGACATCAGCGTGCGGGCGCGCGGCCTCACGGCGAAGTGGCTCTACGTCGACGTGGACGGCAAGCGCGCCGGGTCGATCCGTCTGAACGACGAGGAGCTCAAGGTGGTCGGGCTCCCGCCGGTGACGGGACCCTTCGCGCCCGGCCGCCACCGATTGACGCTGCGCTTTCCCCGCGGCCCGCGCGGAAGCAAGGCGCCCGTCGCCGAGCTCGATTGGGTGCGCCTCGGAGGGCGCGACACGCCGGCCTCGAGCTACGCGGCGCCGACGCTGTCCGACGTGGTGAGTGACGTCGCGCTCGGGAACGCGCCGCGCCGGTCGTTCGTGCTCCGCGCCAACAGCACGCTGCGCTGCTACTTGCGCCCCGCTCCGGACGCTCGGCTCAAGCTCTCGCTCGGGTTTTGGGGCGCGGGCAACGGGGTCGCCTCGGTGCGCGTGGTACGCGACGGGCAGCCTCCGGTGGCGCTCACGACGCGCAAGCTAGTAGGCGGCGACGGCGCGGCGTGGACGCCGATCGAGCTCGATCTCGGCGCCTACGCGACGGACGTCGTCGGGCTCGAGCTCTCGGCGCTCGAGGCCACGCGCGGTGGACGGGTCGCCTTCGGGGACCCCGTCATCGAGCGAAAGAAGGCGGAGCCCGAGCCGATGCCACTCGCGAACACCGTCGTCCTCGTCGTGCTCTCGTCGGTGAATCGGGCGAATTTGCCGCCTTGGGGACCCACCGGGCAGCTCGCGGCCTTCGGCGATCTGGCGCGACACGGGGTCGCCTTCTCGCGCTATCGCGCGCCGTCCACGGTGGCGGCGAGCGTGCTCGCGACCCTGCTCACCGGCCACTTGCCACGCGAGCACCGGCTGGAAGAGCCAGCCGACAGGCTCCCGCCTGCGCTGCGAGGCGTTCAGCGCATCGTCAAGGAAGCGAGCGGTCGCGCTGCGATGTTCACGTCGGTCCCGACGAGTTTCCCGCCCTTCGGCTTCGACGAGAACTGGGACGTCTACGAGAGCTATTCGCCGGTGCGAGACATCGGCGTCAGCGAGCCTTTCGTGCGCGCGGCGCGCTGGCTCGACCGCGAGCTCGAGGAGAACGCACCCGGGAAGCGCTTCGTCGTGATCCACGCGCGCGGCGGTCACCCGCCGTGGGACGTTTCCCGCGAGGAGGCGCTCCAGCTCAAGCCCCCGGAATACTCGGGCGCCATCGACCCGCGCCGAGCCGGCATCGTGATCGGCGCGCTCCGCACGAAGACCCGGCGAAACGTCAAGCGCCTGACCGACGACGACTGGGTTCGGCTCGCCGCGCTCGAGCAGGCGTCGCTCGCGAAGCAAGACGAAGGGCTCGCGCGGCTCTTCGCCGTGCTCCGGAACAGGAAGGCCTGGGATTCGTCCTTGATCATGGTCGTGGGCGACGTGGCCTCGCCCGCACAACCGGACCTGCCCTTCGACCCGAGCGGGCCTCTCGGCGAGGATCGATTGGCCGCGCCGCTGCTCGTGAAGTTTCCCGGCGACGCGCTCGGTGGACAAGAGGTGCACCAACCGAGCAACGCGCCGGATCTCACGCTCAGCGTGCTGAACGCGTTCGGGCTGCGAGCGCCGGAGAACGTCGAAGGCATCGACCTCTTCCGTCGCGCGCGCGGGCGAGCCGAGCTCACCGGCACCGCTCAGGTGGCGACCTTGCCGGGCCGCTACGCGACCCGGCTCGGGCCCTGGCTCTTGCGCGGCGCCCTCGGGCAGGTGCCGACGCTCTGCGCGCTGGACGTCGATCCTGCGTGCTCGAGCGACGTCTTCGATCAGCAGACGATCGCGGCGCGGGCGGTCTTTTTGGCCACTTATTCCGCGGAAACGCAGGCTGCGGCGTCGCACCTCGTCGCCAAGACGCCGGCCACGCTGGACAAGGACACGCGGGCAGCGCTCGGCGCGTGGGGCGACCTCCCGCCCTGAACGAGCTCTACGGCTCGAGCCAGATCGGGTTCGTGAACGCGAACGGCAAGGTGGCGTCGCGCGCGGCGTTCGGTAGCGGCACGTCTCCGCGCACCACGACGACCACGAAGGTGGGCTTCGAGACCGCCACCGGGATGGTCCCGTCGTAGCGGAGCGGCTTCGCGTTCGGGTAGATGCGGATCGAGTTCACGAGGCGTCCGCTTCCGCCCTCGAACACCTCGAGGCGAGAGACGCTGATCCACGGCGCCGCGCGCACTCGAACCTTGAGCGCGGCGGTCGGCCCGGTGCCTCGAGCGGTCTCGCCCGGGCCTTTGTCGTCGACGCTGGCCTCGATGAACGGCCCGCTCGTGACGATGACGTGGCCCGCCTTGAGGGCCTTGATGATGGCGTCGGGAGGCGCGTGGACGTCGCTCTCGTCCGAGTGCCCGGCGCCGTGGCGGATGTAGGTGCGCGGAAGGCCCGGATCGAGGAAGGCGAGGTTGTGCGAGTCGCTGCTACCGGTCGCGGTGTAGCGGCGGCCGCGGCCGAGCAGGTGCATCCAATCGACGAGGACGGGGATCACCAGGTTCAGGTCGCGCGCGTCGTCTCCGTTATAAACCTCGAGGGTGTCGAAGTTCGGGTCGTAGCCCGCGACCTTCGGCTCGGCGGTGTCGAAGGTCAGCCCGTAGCGCGTGAAATAGCCGAGCTTTTCGTCCCAGCGCGGGTGGTTCACCTGCAGCACGCCGTCCGGGCTCTTCAGGCGCGCGTCAGCGAAGAGCTCGCTCGGCGTCACGTCGCGGTACTTCAGGTTGTCTCCCATCTCGAGCGGGAAGACGTTGAAGTGGCCGAAGCGTCGCCCCAGGGTGCTGATCTCGGTCCCGATCATCGTGGCGACCGGCGTCGAGAGCACGCCTAGATTCGTGAGCTCGCGCACGGTCGGCGCGAAGTCCGTGACCACGTAGTGGTCGGTGGCGACCGCGAACTCGACGCCCTCGGCGGCGATGGAAACTATACGATTTTCCAGCGAAATATCGGCGTCGACGCTGGGTGCCTGGTGGAGGTGGAGGTCGCCGGAGATCCAGCCCGGCGTGGGCACCACGCGCGGGAGGTCGGCCTTCAGGACCTGCGTCGCGCCGGCCCCCACTTCGAACTTGAAGCGTTGGGCGTCGCGTTCGATGCCGCTCGTCACGAGCGCGCGGTACTTGCCCGGGGGCACCTCGCACTCGAGCGAACCGTTGCCCGTCCAGCAAAAGCGATCCACGCCCTCGATGCCGCCGTTGTCGGGGTAGATCGGCTGGCGCGAGCCCTCGCGATCGAAGCGAATCTTCGCGGGCAGCGGGCGCCCGAGCTCGTCACGGACCTTCACCAGGATCTTCGCTGGCTCGACCTGCTTTTCGGGCGGAGCCGCGCTCGGGATCGTCTCGTAGCTGAGCTCGCGCTCGAAGCTGTACGCCTTCTCGACCGCCACGCCCGGGCGATCGAGCGCTAGGATGGCACCCTGGAAGCCGGGCAGGCGCGACGCGAACTGGACCCACATGTTGGGCGGTCCGCGAAAGACCAGATCGCCCCCTGCGCCGCTGCGCCCGACCCAGCGCGTTCGCCCGGCGAAATGCCGCTTCGGGCCGGGAGACCCCTCGACGAAATAGCTGACGTTGCCCCAGCGCATCAGGTGCCCGAGTCCGAGATCGCGCGGAGGCACGCCCGAGAGCACGCGGTACTTCGTGGCGAGCTGGATGGCGGCGCGGGCCCGGTCGATGCGGTAGCTGCTCTCGACCGCGAACGTGCAGCCACCGACCGTCACCTCACCGACGGACGAGATCGTATCGCTGGTCGAGCTCACGCTCTTCGCCTTGACGGGCACGGTGCCGTGCGTGCTGAAGAGGAAGACGACCGGCACGATCTCCCAGACACCGTCGATGTCCGTGGTCGTGCCCAGCTGATCGATCGAGGGCAGGATCGGGGCCTTCGGGAAGAAGTCGACCAGCGCCGCGTCGAGCGAGCGCACGACCGCGGTGACCTTCTCGTTCTCGAGCTTGGGATCGCCCGGTTCCGCGAACATCCGCAGCCGGGAGCCGGCTTCGCCGGCCTTGAACTTGGGTCCCGGCGGCTCGGGTGGGCCAGGCGCCGCCGAGCTCAACACCGCCAAAATCAAGGCCACGGTGCCGGCCATCGGCGGTAGGAGGCGCTTCCAGCCGAGCCGGGTCTCCATTCAAACCCCGCGGCGGCCGCCCCAGAGCTCGACGTGCAGGCGCGATGAAAAGCGCAGGCCGCGGGCGAGCGCTTCTCGGGCGACGAGCCCGGAGCGCTCGGAGAGCTCCTCGCGCGTCGCCGCGAGCGGCATCAAGAGCACGCGCTCCTTCGGCCACGCGAGGTGCGTCGCGAGGCGAGCGGCTTCTTCAGCGTCCGCTTCGGAGCCGACCACCAGCTTCAAGGAGGCGCGCCCGCTCTCCTTCAGCGCGGCGAGCGCGGGCTCGTTCAGGCGATTTTGCGGTGCTTCACCCGAGTTTTCGAGCTTCGGCGAGACGTTCCACTGATCCACGCGCTCGAGCAGGCGCGCGCTCGGCGCGAGCGTGCCGTTGGTCTCGATCTCGATCGTGAGGTCGCGCGGCAAGCGCTCGAACAGCTGCTCGAGGGCCTTCCACTGCACGAGCGGCTCACCGCCCGTGACGATCAAGCGGCGACCGCACGCGGCGCTCAAGCGCTCGACCAGCGCGTCGAGGGACATCACCGTGACCTCGTCCTCGTAACGAAAGCGCGTAAAGTCCCAGGTGTACGCCGTGTCGCAGAACCGGCACGACAGGTTGCAGAGCGCGAGGCGGAGAAAGGTCGCAGGCGCTCCCGCGCTCGGGCCCTCACCTTGAAGGCTGTCGAAGATTTCGGAGACCTTGAGCTCGCTCGCCATGACGCGGACCACCGAGCGGCCGCGCTGCTCGAAAGCGAGCCCGGGAGCCGACTTACAGGGTGGTGCGGATCTTACGGCCCGAGCTCGTGGTCGTCGAGGACGAGCTCGCCTTCGCCGGCTCCTTGGCGGGCTCGGGCGCGGCCGTCTTCGCCTTGGGGGGAGCGGTCGCGACGCGCGGGCGTGCCACGGGCGCGGCGGCAGCCGCGGCGGTCGCTGATGCAGCCGCTTTGGCCAGCGCTTCCTTCTCGGCTTCGATCCGCTTGCGATCGGCTTCGGCCTGGGCGTTCTTGGCCTCCGCCTCGGCCTGAGCGCTCTTTGCCTTCTCGGCCTCGGCTTGAGCGGCCGCGGCCTTCTGCGCGGCGGCTTCGCGCTCCTGGGCGGCGAGCTCGGCCTGCTTCTGCGCCTCGGAGGCCGCAGCCTCCGACGAGCGAGTCAGGCTGAGGGCCGCGTAGCCTCCGCCTCCAATGACGATCAGCGCGACGACGCCGAGCACCGCGAACAGGCCGGCGTGGCTCTGCTTGGGCACGACGGGGCCGGAGTAGTTGCCGGATTGCGACCAGGTCCCGGGCGTGCCGGTGTTGATGCCGGCGCCGGGCGTGTTCGTGTTCACGCCCTGCGACATCGAGCCGTGACCGGGGGGCGCGTTGCCGTAGCCGCCGGGGATCGCGGCGGGGATGCCGACGGGAGCCGTGGGGTGCACGGCCAGCGAGGCGACCAGCTGAGGTCCGTAGCCGGACGCCCACTGCGAGAGCGCGGCCTGGAATTCCTGGGCATTCGCGAAGCGGTTCGCGGGGTCGCGCGCCATCGCCTTGTTGACGATCGCGGAGAACCCCGCGTCGATCTCCGGGACGAGCTGCTCGACCGGACGCGGCTCCTCGAGCACGATCTTGAACAGGAGCTCGTTGAAGGTGTCGGCGTTGAAGGGCACCTGGCCGGTGAGGGCCTCGTAAAGGATCACCCCGGTCGCGTAGAGATCGACGCGGTGATCCATGTCGCGCGCGCCCTTGGCCTGCTCGGGCGCCATGTAATACGGCGTGCCCATCACGGCGCCGGTGCGCGTCATGCTGAAGCCGCTGTCGCCGCTCAGCTGATTGAACTTGGAGATGCCGAAGTCGAGCAGCTTCACGAACTCGGCCTTGCTCGACTTGGTCTTGAGGAGCCAGACGTTGTCCGGCTTCAAGTCGCGATGAATGATCCCGGCGGCGTGAGCGGCCGCGAGCCCCTCGAGGAGCTGATACGCGATCGGCGAGAGCTCCTGGGGCGTGAGGCGCCCGCGATTGCGGATGCGGGCGCTCAGGCTCTCGCCCTCGAGGAACTCCATGACCAGGTAGCGCTCGCCGTTCGCGAGCGTCCCGAGATCGAGGACCTCGACGATATGCTCGGAGCCGATGCGGCCGGCCGCCTGGGCTTCGCGCTCGAAGCGGGCGACCGCCTCGCTCTGCTCGGCGACCCCGGCGTGGAGGACCTTGATCGCCACCTTGCGGTGGATGCGCGTGTTCTCCCCCTCGTAAACGGCACCCATTCCGCCCTCACCGAGCAGGCGGACGATGCGGTACTTGCCGTCGATAATCTCGCCGGTACTCAGCATGACAGGACTCGGAATGAAGAGGGGAAGGCTAGCATTCGGGTGCGATAGGTGCCGTCGCTAGAGACGTGTGACGACGAGCCGAAGATCTCGGGAGACTCCACCCGAGCACTTTCCATGTTAAACGCCGCGTCATGCAGAAGACAAGGCGGCCTGGCCGACAGCTTCGTGAGCTTCGGACCATCGAGATTGTCCCGGGATTTCACCGCCTTGCCGAAGGGTCCGTGCTTTACCGTGCCGGCGGAACGGTGATCCTCGTCACTGCATCGGTCGATGAGTCGGTGCCCGAGTTCTTACAGGGACGCGGACAGGGTTGGATCACGGCGGAGTATCAGATGCACCCGCGAGCGAACCCGAAGCGTCGTGAGAACCGCGACGGGCGCGATCGGCCGCTCAGCGGTCGGTCGCGAGAAATTCAGCGCCTGATCGGTCGCTCGCTTCGGGCCGCGATCGATCTCGACAAGCTCGGCGAGCGAAGCGTGCACCTCGACTGCGACGTGCTCGAAGCGGATGGGGGAACTCGCACGGCCGCGGTGACCGGAGGCTTCGTCGCGCTCGCGCTCGCGATCGACAAGCTCGCGTCACGGGGGCTCCTCAAAGGGCCGGTGCTGCGCGATCAGGTCGCCGCAGTGAGCGTGGGTCACGTGGAGGGCGAGCTCGCGCTCGATCTTTGCTACGCGGAAGACAGCGTCGCCCGCGTCGATCTCAACGTGGTCGCGACCGCGCGCGGGGACATCGTGGAAATTCAAGGCACCGCCGAAGGTAAGGCGGTCCCGCGGTTCGAGGTCGATCGCATGGTGGATCTTGCGCTCGAGGGAATTTCCGAGCTGACGCGTTTGCAGCGGGTTTCGCTCGCCAGCGCGGGCACCGATCTCGATCGGCTCCTCGCACCCTCCGGGTGAAAGAGGGCCGTCGCGGCGCGCGACCGGGCGTGCTACCGAATCGGGGGGCAGGAAGGAGGGTAAGCCGTGGCGACCGCGGCCGGACCCAGCGTGCGATTGCAGTTGGCACCCTTCGAGAAGCTGACCCTGGCGGACGCACTCGGGCTCGCTCCTGCGGCGCTCCGCGTCGCCCAGAAGCTCGAAGAGCCCGTGCTCGCGACGACCCTGGTCTCCGGTGGCGGGCTCGTGCTCGGGAGCCTCCAGCGCCGAGAAGCGTACGAAGGTGACGCGCTCGTGCGCTACACGACCGGGCCATGCGCGATGGTGGCGGGGCTCGCCTTTCATCACGTCTTCGCGCTGCCTTCGCTCTCTGCCGTCGCCCCCGACGCCAATCGCCGGAACCTCCTGAACCGCTACGTGCGCGGCTTCTTGCGGGGCTACTCGAAGCTCGGCGTGCAGGCGCAGTACGTGGGGCGAGAGTTCATCAGCCTGGGTCGGCGACCGTGCGGTGTGCTGGGCTACGAGCTCACCGCGGACGGGGGGCTCGTGCTCGAGGTCCTGGTCGGGCTCGACGCGGCGGTGCTCACGCCGAGCGGTGAGGCCGAGCCCGCGGCCAGCCTGTTCGAGCTCGTGCGCGCTCGTGATCCGGCCGATCTCGTCGCCAGCATTCATCAGGGCTTCGTGGCGAAGTGGCAGCTCGAGCCGGCCGAGCTCGGACTCGCCCCCGAAGCGCTCCCGCGGCGCCGCGAATCGCTCGGTGACTTCGTGCGGCGGCGCGTGCCCGTCGGCTGGCTCGAGGCCGCGGCGTCGCTCGGGGAGACCGCCAGCGTGCGACTCGCGGGCGACGTGCTCTCGGCGCACGTGGCCGTGGAAGCGGTCGAGAGCCGCGCTACCGCGGCGCTTCTCGCCGGTCGCGCGATCGACGGTTCGGTGGTTGCGCCGCTCGTGGAGGGGCCGCTCGACGGCGCGCTGCCGGAGGACGCACGCCTGGTGCTCGACGAGGCCTGCCGCCGCGCCGCGGAGCTCGTCTGACCTACGAATGCAGTCGGGGCGCCTCGAAGTCTTCGCCGGCGCTCTCCGGCGCGAGCGCGAGCTCGAGCACCTCGCTCAGCGTGGACACGCCGTGAATGGTGAGCCCGCGCCGCACCTCCGGCGGCAGATCGTCGAGATCGGGAAGGTTTGCCTCGGGCAAGATGATTTCGGTGATCTCGGCGCGCTCGGCCCCGAGGACCTTCTCCTTGACGCCCCCGATCGGGAGCACGCGACCCCGCAGGGTGATTTCCCCGGTCATCGCGACCTCCTTGCGCGCCGGGCGCCCCGAGAGCGCCGAGGCGAGCGCCGTCGCCATCGTCACGCCCGCCGAGGGGCCGTCTTTGGGGATCGCTCCCGCCGGCACGTGGACGTGCACCTCGAGGGGGCCGAGCCGTTCGACCGGGATGCCGAGCTCGGCTGCGTGCGTCGTGACGTAGGTGAGCGCGGCCCGCGCAGACTCGCGCATGACCTCGCCGAGTTGGCCCGTCAAGATGAGGCTGATGTCGCCCTCCTCGTGCCCTCCGCCGGGCGCTCGGCGCCGCACGGCCGCCTCGACGAACATGATGTCCCCGCCGGTCGGCGTGTAATACATGCCCGTCGCGAGGCCGACCTCGTCCTCCGTGGCGGCGTGCTCCGGGCGAACGCGCGCTCTGCCCAGGAGCTCCCGGACGCACGCCACGTCGAGCCTCGAGGGCACCGACTCCCCGGCGGCGAGCCTGCGCGCGAGCTTCCGGGCGACGCGCCCGATCTCGCGCTCGAGCTGCCGTACGCCGCTCTCGCGCGTGTACTCGCTCACGATCGCGTCGATGGCGTCGCGGTCGAAGGCGTAGCGGTCGGGCTCCTTCTCGTCGACGAGCCCGGCCTCGCGGAGCTGCCGAGGTACCAGGTACCGGCACGCGATTTCTGCCTTTTCACGCTCCGTGTAGCCGGCGAACTCGACGAGCTCCATGCGATCGAGGAGCGGGCCCGGGATGTTGTGGAGGAAGTTCCCCGTCGCGATGAAGAGGACCTCGCTGAGATCGAAGGGCACCCCGAGGTAGTGATCGGTGAAGGTCTGGTTCTGGGCGGGGTCGAGCACCTCGAGCAGCGCGCTCGAGGGATCGCCCTGCATCGAGACGCCGAGCTTGTCGACCTCGTCCAGCAAGAAGACGGGGTTCTTCGTGCCCGCGCGCTTGATCCCCTGCACGATGCGGCCCGGGAGCGCGCCGACGTACGTGCGGCGGTGGCCGCGAATGTCGGCCTCGTCACGCACGCCCCCGAGCGCGATGCGCACGTATTTCCGGCCGAGCGCGCGCGCGATCGACTGCGCGATCGACGTCTTGCCGACGCCCGGCGGACCCACGAACAAGCTGATCGGGCCGCGCGCCACGGCGCGTGCTCGATCGTCGGGAGCTCGGCGCGCGTTCAAGATCCGGACTGACAGGAACTCGAGCACACGGTCCTTGACGTCCGCGAGGCCGTAGTGGTCCTCCTCGAGCACGCGGGTCGCGAAGTCGAGGTCGAGGCTGTCCTCGGAGCGAACGTTCCAGGGGAGCTCGCTCACCCACTGCAAGTAGGTGCGGATCACCTGCGCTTCCATGGACTCCGCGCCCGTGCGCTCGAGCCGGCCGAGCTCGCGCTCGACCTCCTCGCGCGCCTCTTCGGGGAGCTCGAGCGCTTCGAGCTTCTCCCGGAGATCCGCGGCTTCGCCGGCCTCGCCGCCGCGCTCACCGAGCTCGCGCTGGATCGCCTTCAGCTGCTCCCGCAGGTAGAGCTCGCGCTGCCGCCCGCCGAGCTCCTGCTGCACCTGGTCGTTGATGTCGTCTTGCGTCTTCAGGAGCTCGAGCTCGCGCTGCACCTGCACGAGCACGCGCCGGAGGCGCGACTCGACGTGCAGGACCTCGAAGATCTCCTGCTTCTTCGCCACGTCGAGCTCGAGGTAGTGGGCGACGAGATCGGCGAACTGGCCCGCCTCGGTGACCGACCCGAGCACGCGGCGGAGCACCTCCGCCTCGAGCCCGCGCCGCTGGCCGAGCTCGATCGCGCGTTCGCGGGTCTCGCGAAAAAGAGCCAGAAACGCCGGGTCCAGCGCGTCGACCGGCGGGATGTCCGCGACCGGAAGCACGACCGCGCGCAGGGCCGCTTCGTCCTCGTCCTCGTCCGATTGGAAGTCGATGGCGGTGCCGCGCTGCTCTCCGACCAAGAGCACCTGGAGCGCGCCCGGACCCATCTGCACCTGCTCGATGCGCGCCAGGGTGCCCATGGTGTAGAGCACGTCCCCGCTGACGTCTTCGAGCGGCTCGCGCTGAGTGACCACGAAGACGTGGCGGTCACTCATCATCGCCTCCTCGACGGCCTCGATCGAACCTGGGCGCCCCACCGGGATCGTCACCGCGGGTCCGGGAAACACAACGGCCCCCCGGATCGGAAGCACGGGCAAGTTGTGCCGTTCCGACATTGCCACCCACTGTTCTGGGTGCATCGGCCGTACCAGCGACCGGCCAGCGCGCAATTTTCGGTAATTTCCCGGGGTCCGCGCGGCAGGGCCCGCGACAGAAGGCGACGCCGGGCCGATCGCGCCTCGACGACGGAAACCCCTCGGGGTTAGAGCTTCAGCGCCTGAAGGCGGGCGTTCGAGGGGTCGAGCTCCTTGGCCTTGCGCGCCGCAGCCCGGGCCTTGTCGCGCTTGCCGGCGCCGAGCAAGAGCTCCGCGTAGTACGCGAACGCCTCGGCCTGCTCGGGGGGCTCGCCGCGACAGAGCGTCGCGGTCTCGGCTTCGAAGAGAGCCTGGACCTTGTCCCCCGCGCCCGCCAGGGCCTGCGCGTAGAGCAGGTGGGTCTCGAGGCCCATGACGTCCGCGTAGACCGCGCTCGCCCCTGCCTTCGACGCCTCTTCCCACTCTCCTCGCTCGACCAGCATCTGCAAGAGGCGGCGGTGGATATCCGCGTCGTGCTCGGCGAGCGGGCTCAGGGCGCGCACGAGCTCGAGCTCGCGCTCGGGGCTGCCACCCTGGGCGTTCAGCTCGAGCAAGCCGTACAGGGGATCGGTCTGGGTGGGGTCGAACTGGCGAGCGGCTTCCAGGCTCTCGCGCAGCGCCACCTGATCTCCGGCGGCCCGCGCGGCCTGGGCGAGCGACATCTGGACGTCGTAGCCGTCACCGCCGTCCGTGGCGAGCGCTCGGAGCGCCCGCACCGCCTCGCGGGATTTCTTCCCCGCGAAGAGCAGCTTCGCGTCCAGGTAGCGTGCGTCCTTCTGCTTCGGGTCGAGCTTCTTCGCGTTCTCGAGGGCGTAGCGCGCCTCCTCGATCTCTCCCGCCCGGAGCGCGGCGATGGCGAGCTTGATCTGCGCTCCGGCGTCCTTGGGGTTCGCCTCGACTCCGTCTCGGGCGGCGCGCAGGTTCGGCGCGCGAGAGAGCGGGACGAACTGCGCGCGGTAGCGCCCAAAGCGCTGGTCCAGGTCCTTCGCGAAGCGCTGGTCGGCCTGCGCGGTCGTCTCGCCGAGGACCTGCTTGAAGACTTCCTCCGTCGACAGGCCCCGCCCCCAGGCGCGCAGCATCTCCGAGAGCTTCGGCATGCCGTACTGCTTGCCGAGATCGGTCACGATCTGACTCGACGCGTAGTACGCGGTCGCGACGTCGGAGAGCTCTTCGGCGCGCGTGAAGGCGCGGCTCATGCGGCCGAGCGAGGGCAACCTGCCGGCGCGCTGCATGTCGAAGAGATCCGGGTCGTGCTCGCGCGCCCACTCCGGGCGCTCGATCAGCGTCTCGTACTCGGCGAGGCCCTCGGTGAACCAGCGCGGCACGCGGCTGCGCGACATCTGGATGTGGAAGACGTGCGCGAGCTCGTGCCAGAGCGTCATCCCGAGGTTGAAGGTCTCGTTCTGCGGGCTCATGGCCGCGAGCGTCTTGCCGAAGCAGACGCCCTGGATCGCCGTCTCCGGGAGCCCGGTGGTGCGGATCGCGAAGTTCTCGCGCTCGGCGTAGAGCTCGACGCCGATCGGGGTCGTGGGGGTAAAGCCGTAGTGCTCCACCATCTCCGCCCACGCGGCCTCGAGCCAGCGCGGGACGTAGCGCTCGAGCACCGCCTTGTCGGCGTCGTGGTAGCGGATGGTGAAGCGCGCGCCCGCGACGGACACGTAACTCTTGGGGATGACCTTGTCGAACAGGTTCAGCGTGTTGAAGACGCGGACGTTGTAGGGATCGAGCGAGAAAGCTCTCGAGAGCGCGCCCACGCCGTCTTGCTCGCGGCCGGCGCGGATCAGGTTCACGCCCAGGCTCGCGCTCGCGAGCGCGTCCTCGGGGTCGAGCTTCACCGCCTCCTGCATCATGGCGACGATCTCGTCGTAGCGATGCTCCCAGTCGGCGTGCTCGCCCACGATCGCGAAGAAGCGTGAATACTCGGGGTTCAGCGCGAAGACGCGCGCCTTCTCGGCGAGGAAGCCCGGTGAGTCTTCGGCCAGGAAGCGCACCGCGGCGCGCATGCTGACGAGCGGGAGATCGCGCGGGTTCACCGCGAGGCCGGTCGCGACGTGACGCTCCGCGACCTCGAGCTCCATGTCGCGGAGCGCGATGCCCGCGAGCACGAAATAGGCTTCCGTGAGGTTCGGGTTGATCGAGAGGGCGCGCCGGGCGAGGCGCTCGGCCTCGTCGAAGTCGAGCGCCTGGTCGAGCCGCACGTGCGCGAGCCCGACCAGCGCGTCCGGATCGTTCGGCGCCTGCTCGAGGAGCTCGCTCAGCACCTCTTCGGCGTGACCCGGATCGTATTTGTCCAGGAAGAGCTCGGCGCGCCAGAGCAAGAGCTCGCGGCTCGGCGGCCCCGCTCGTTCCGCGCCGTTGAACGCGTCGTTGGCGTCGCGAGGGCTCCGGAGCAGGTGCGCGGCGCGCCCGACCATCGCCATCCCCGCCGCGTCTTCGTCGCGGATGCGATCCTCGTTGTAGTCCTCGATCAGCGTCATCAAGGGCGCCGTCGCTTCCTTGCGGCGGCCGCTCTCGATCAAAATCTCGCCGAGCAGGAGCCGCACCGCGCGCGCCTCGGGCGCGCCTTCGCGCGCCTTGAGCACGGCCTCTGCTCGATCGAGCGCGCCGCGGCGCCGGAGCGACTGGGCTTGAAGGAGGGTGGCCCGGAGCCCGAGCGCCGGATCGTGCTCGGAGGCCGCCTTGGCAGTGGTCTCGGCGCCTTCGTAGCGACCGGTCGCGAGCAACACTTCGGCGAGCAAGAGCTCGGCCGCGCCGCGCTGCCCCGCCGCGATCGCCGCGCGAAGCTTGGTCTCGGCCTCCGAATAGCGACTCAGGCGGAGCGCGTGCTCGCCGAGCGCTACCTGGCGTTCCGGCGCGACCTTCTCGGTCGCTTTTTCGCTCGTGGCGGGCGGTCGGGTGGGGGGAGCGGCGCTCCCGGCGCAGCCCTCGAGCAGAAGGAGGCCGGCGAGCGCGTGTGCCGCGATGCTCCGGCGCTTCACGCGAGCGGGCCCTCCAGGATCACGCGGGCGCCGGCGGTCGCGCCGAGGCGCTCGCGCGCGTTCCCGTTGCGCACGCCGACTTCGAGTTGCCCGAAGGAGCCCGTGTAGCCGATGGCTTCTTCGAGAGCGGCGTCGGAGTAGGTGGCGCCGCAGCGCACGCGCCGGCCGGCGACCTCGAGAGTGAAGGCGGCGTCGAGCTCGACGCCTGGTTCGATGTTGCAGATCAAGTTGCCGAAGTGATCCACGGTGATGACCCGACCTTCGAATCTTACGCGACCGTCCGCTCGACGCTCGGCCGGTGCCATGCAGAGCGCCGGCGTGGCCGGAGTGGGCGTGTGCTCGGGGCCCACGTCCTCGAACGCGAGCGAGCCCGCGCTCAGGCGACCTGCGACGGGGGCGAACAAATCCCGGCCGTGAAAGGTCCGGCTGGTGGGCATTATCTTCAATCTTTCCGCGTCGATACGGCGCACCTGCGCGGGGCCCAATCGCTCCCGCACCAGGTCGAAGAGGCCGTTGTCCGGGCCCACGAACCAGCGTGCGGAAGCTTCCACCACGACGGCGGCGCGGGAGCTCCCGACGCCGGGATCCACGACCGCGAGAGCGACGGTGCCAGGGGGGAAATAGGGAGCCGAGACAGCGCTCCAGAAGGCCGCGGCGGCGACGTCTTGCGCGGGAAGATCGTGCGACAGGTCGATCAAGCGCGCGCTCGGGCACTCGCTCAAGAGCGCCCCCTTCATCACGCCGACGAACGGCTCCGTGACGCCGAAATCGGTCAGCAGCGTCACGATGCCGGAAGGCTTCACGATCGTTCCTCGGGGCCGGGGCGCCAGCGCGTGACACGGCGCGGCCAGTCGGCTTCCGAGAGCTTCGATCGAACCGCACCACGCAGCAGGGTCTGTGCGAGAGCGACGAGCCAGGCGGGCGGCGAGCTCTGTCCCGACCATGTCGGTCCTTCGACTCCGCCGCCGCACTTGGCCTTGGCGGTGCCGCTCCACTCGCCGTCGCGTTGGGCGAGGCTGACCGCGTATTCGGCGTCTTCGTCGCCGCCGTGGGTGAGCCGCAGCTCGACCCGCCCTCCGAATTCTGGTCGCATCGTTACTGCTTCTTGAAGAGCCGCCCGAGCACGCCCGACGGCTTGCTCGGCTTGTTGGGTTTGACGCTCCTGGCCGTCGGAGGACGGCTCGAGTAGCGGCCGGGCGGGTCGCTCTTGCCCTTGCTCGCGCCGCGCCGCATCTCGAACAGGCGAATCTCTCGTTGCGCGTCCACGTGCTTCGGATCGCGCTCGAGGATGAAACGGAAGTCCTGAAGAGCGCGCCCGTCCTTGCCGAGACGCTTCAAGAGCTGGCCTCGGTACCAGCGCACGCGGAGGTTGTTCTCTTCCATGTCCGCGGCCTTGTCGAGCTTGACCAGCAGGAGCCCGAGCTCGGCGTTCGGCTTCATGCTCTGGATCCAGCTCAGGAGCGCGATGTAGTCGGCCTGATCGGGATCGCCCTCGGCGGCAAGCTTCGCCTCTTGCTCCGCGGCCTCGAGGTTTTGCCGCTTCAAGAGCACGAGCGCCTTCTGATACGCGGTCGCGGCGCGGAGCACGCGCTGGACCTGCTCCTGATCTTCGCCCGTTTCGGCGCCGATCTGGATGCGCTCGTCGTACTCACGCCGCTTGCGGCTGTCGGCGAGGATCTGATGCGCCTCGCTGAGCCGCGCGAAAACGCGCGACGCGAGCTCGCGCATGTCCGCGAGGTCGGGCCCGAGCCGGTCCGGGTGGAGCGTCTTCGCGAGCTGGAAGAACGCGCTCTGGATCGCGGTGCTCGGGGCATCCTGCGGCACGCCCAAGATCTCGTAGTAGGAGGCGTTCGCGTCCTCGGCGCGACGCTTGATGTCGGCCCGGAGCGTCTCGATCTCCGGCGAGCTCGTGAGCTTGGGGCGCGGTATGGGCGGGACTTGAGAGCCCCGATCGGGGGACGCGGCGGGGGCAGGCGTGATCGCCCGGGGAGGAGCGGCGTGCGCCGGAGTGGCGTGCGCCGGAGTGGCGCGCGGCGGCGTTGCTCGAGCGGGGCTCGGGGAGACCGAGCGCTGGGGCGGCGGGGACGGCGAGCGGCTCGGCGCCGCGGGGCGTACGCTGGTGAGCGGCAACGGGCCCGGCGGGGGCGTGGTCTGAGCGCCGATCGGAGGCGCGGTACCCGGCAAATCCAGGTGGCGAAGCATGCACCACATGTAAAGCAGGCGATGCAACGTGCTTTCCGGGACGAGCGCTCTGCCAGCAAGCTCGAGCCAGGGCTGTGGCTTGGCGCGCAAGACGTCCACCACCGCTTGAACCCGCGGCTCGAACCCGAACTTCGCGATGGGCGCGGCGACGTGCAGACGAACCGAGCCCTCGCCCAGGCGATTCACCACCTCGAGCGCGCGCCGTTCGTCCGCCGCGTCCCTGAACAACCGCCAGATCAGCGGCAGCGGATTGGGCTTGAGCGCGATGGGCTCGAGCCGCTCGAGGTAGTTGATGCCGTCGTAGTAGCCGAAGGCGCTCTCTCCCGGCCGCGAGTGCAAAAAGAGCAGGGTCTGAGCCATTTGCTCGACGAGAGCCTGGCCGAGCACCTCCGCCGTAATCGTGCCGCTCTCGACCAGGGCCGCGCCGAGCAGCTTGCGCTCGGCCCGAGCGCGAACCAGGGCCGGCTCGACCGCGCTCGGGGCGAGGACACCGAGGCGAACCAGGAGGTCGCCCAGTCGGATCACGGGTTCCGCGCTGTGGACGATGGTGGGCGTGCCGCCTGTGAAATAGATCGCGTGCCGGCGCTGCCCCGGCTCCTCGATGACCAGCGTCCCCTCGAGGCGGTGGTCGAGCGCATACACGAGCAGGTGCGAGAGCGGAGTCTCGGCAAGCGTGCCCTGGGCGCTGGGGGCGACCACCGTCATATCCTCGGGCGGAGGCTACCATCACCCAGCCTGCCGCTCACGGCCTTTGGCGCGCGTGCAGGCCCCGAACCAGCTCCGTGGCGTTTCGCGCCAGCTTTGGCTAGCGTCAGCCGTATGGCCCGGGGCACGATCCTGGTCGTCGACGACGAACCGTCGATTCTCAATACGCTGAAAAAGGCGCTCACTCTCGAGGATTACTCGGTGGATGTGGCTGGCGGCGTGGGGCTCGCTGTCGAGCGCATCGGCAAGAAGAGCTACGACGTCGTCTTACTCGACGTGGCGTTGCCGGACGGGGACGGCGTGGAGCTCCTCGGGAAGTTGAAGGCCAGCGGGAACGACGCTCAAATCATCATGATGAGTGGGCACGCGACCGTCGATTTGGCAGTGCGGGCGACGAAACTCGGCGCGCTGGATTTTCTGGAAAAGCCGCTGTCGACGGACCGGCTGCTCGTGATGCTCGAGAACACCTTCCGCCTGCTTCGCGCGGAGGCGGAAGCGGAAGAGCTGAAGGCCGAGGCTGGTCATTTTTCCGAGCTCGTCGGGGGAAGCCGCGCGATGGCCGAGCTTCGGGAGCAGGTGACGCGCGCCGCACGGTCGAGCGCGAGCGTCCTCGTTACCGGGGAGCGCGGCACGGGCAAGGAGCTCGTCGCGCGGGCGATTCACCGGGCGTCTCCGCGCGCCAAGGGGCCGCTCGAGCGGCTGAACTGCGCGGCGGTGCCCGCCGAGCTCATCGAGAGCGAGCTCTTCGGGCACGAGGCTGGAGCGTTTACCGGCGCGACGAAGCAGCGCCGCGGCAAGTTCGAGCGGGCGCACGGCGGTACGCTCTTTCTCGACGAGGTCGGGGACATGCCGCTGCCGATGCAGGCGAAACTTTTGCGCGTCTTGCAGGAGCGCGAGATCGAGCGCGTGGGCGGCAACGAGACCTTGCGCGTCGACGTGCGCGTGGTCGCGGCGACCAACAAGGACCTGCGCGCGGCCTGCGAGAAGAACGAGTTCCGCGCGGACCTCTACGATCGCCTGAACGTGCTGCCGCTCGAGCTGCCGCCGCTGCGTAGTCGACGCGACGACATCCCCCTCCTCGCGGCGGCGTTCCTCGACACCGCGCGCCGCGACAATCATCGCCCGGAAGTCACTCTGGGCAAGGACGCGCTCGAGGCGCTCGGTCGGCATCCGTTCCCCGGCAACGTGCGAGAGCTTCGGAACTTGATCGAGCGGCTCGTGATCTTGAACCCCGACGCTCTCGTGACCGGGAGCGACGTCGAGCGCGCGATAGGCCTCGGATCCGCCGTCGCCGCGCAGGGCTTGTATCGGCCGGGCGTGCCCTTCCGCGTGCTCTCGGAGGAGGCGGAGCGCACGATCATCGAAGAGGCGCTCGCCCACCACGGTAGCCAGATGACCGCCACGGCGCGCGCCCTCGGGCTCGAGCGCAGCCACCTCTACAAGAAGGCCCGCGCCCTTGGCTTGCGCGGCGACAAGGACGACGACGCCTAGCCCCGACGGAGGCGTTGCTTCAAGCGCTCCTGGCTACTGCGTATGCCGAGCAGCGTGGAGAGATCGGCGGGCAGCGCGGGACCGAGCGCGACGCTGGTGAGCACCGAGCACAGCGCCAGGGTCGCCGGATCCTCCAACGAGGGTTCGCCGTGGCCCGAGATCTCCCAGACCTCCGCGCAGCGGCGAGCGAGGCTCGCCATGCCGGCGGCGTGTCCGGCCCTTTCCGCTCGTTCGGCGTCGGCGAGGTCGGCTTCGGTGACCGGCCGAACCCTGACGACGAAGTCGCCGCTGTAGAGCCCGGGTCGGCTCGCCCGCAAGCGCGCCTCCGAGCTCGTGGCGGCCGCGAGCACCTCGACGTCGATGCCGAAGTGGGTCGTGCCCGCGCTCACGAGGCGCGGGAGATCGAGCGGATTTTGCGAGAAGATCCGGAGCGTCACGGCGAGCCGGCGCGCTCCGTGGCTAGAACATCGCGCCGAGCTCGAGCACGATGGACCACTGCTTGTCCTCGCCCGCGAGCGCAGCTTTGTCGTCGTCGTCGTTCTGCGCGTCTTCGGGCGGGATGATCTCCCAGATGAACTCGCCGCCGACCATCACCATCTCGTAGCGGTAGTTCAGCCCGAACAGCATCCGCTGGCGCTCGAGGCGCACGGCGTCGAACGTGGTGTTGTTGTTGAAGTCGAGCGCCGAGCCGCCGTTGCAAACCGGCTGCCCCGAGTGATCTTCCTTGCCGGGGGTCGGGTCGTCGTTACCGGGCACGTTCGGCCCGGTGTAGTTGCAATAGCCGATCGCGTCCGTACCCGGCGTGAGATCGACCAAGCCCGAATCACCGAAGATGAAGAGGTACTGGTAGCCGAGCCACGGGGTGATGACCGACGAGTCCGCGATGGGGAGCGGCTTCGAGATCTGTGCGTCGATGCCCACGGTGGTGAGCTGGAACTGGGCAGTGCCGGTGATCGTTCGGACGCCACCGCCCACGGCGACGTCGGGCAAAATGCCGCCGACGCCCGTGCGGAAGCCTTCGAGCAGGGAGAGCCGTACGTCGGCGCCGCCGGAGAGGATGCTCGTCTTCGGCATGAAGCCGACGACGCCCGCGAGCTCGAGGCCGAAGCCGAACCCCTTGCGAAACTTCACCGAGTAGAGCTGCAGCAGCGACTGCGGGCTCGTGTTGCGAACCGAAGCCTGGTTGCTGTTCGCGTCGCGGGTGCCTTGCGTCCCGTTCTCCCAGTAATCTTCGCTGTCCGAGATCTTCGTGTAAGCAGCCTCGATCGAGAGATGAAACCCGCCGAACCCGGTGGTGCGCGCGGAGTGCATCGCGGTCGGCGCGAACGCGAAACCGTACTGGTTGATGAGCTTCTTGAACGCGACGTCGTCGGGAACGCAGAAAGGCTTTCCGCCGGGCCCGGCCTCGAGGGCGGCAAGATCGGAGTCGTTGTACTCGCCCTGTGCCGTGCGACAGTTCGGGTCGACCACGAGCCGTTCGATGGCAGGATCCATCGGCTCCGCGGATGCAGCGGACGCGACGAGTAGCCCGAACAACCCTGCGGCGAGTGCTGATAGACGAGGATTCATCGGTCGGGCGAAGAGTGGGAGTCCGCCGGGGCGAGGCTACTTGCCGCGCCCGATCTCCGTCAAGCCAACGACAAGACGGGCGAACGCCGTTTCGCGGCAGCACTGATTGGAGGCGATCTCCCACACGGGCGCCTTTCGCGGCTAAGCTCCGCGCCCCGCATGACCGACCAGCCGAACCAGCCGCTCCGGCTACGCGCCAAGGGTGCCGAGCGCCCCTTCGAAGTGGTGCTCGTCGAACCGGAGATCCCGCCGAATACCGGCAATGTTGCCCGGCTCTGCGCGGCAACCTGCGCCGCGCTGCACCTCGTGGGAAAGCTTGGTTTTCGCATCGACGAGCAGGCGGTGCGCCGGGCGGGGCTCGACTACTGGCACCTCGTGAAGGTCTATCAGCACGTCGATCTCCCCGCGGCCGAGCAAGCGATCTCTGCCGGCCGGCCCCCCGGTGCGAAGCCCCGCGTCTGGCTACTGAGCGGGCACGCCCGGCGGAGCTACCTCGACGTGAAGTACGAGATCGGGGACGTGTTCGTTTTCGGCAAGGAGAGCGTCGGGCTGCCGCAGGAGCTCCTCGCCGAGCGCCCGGAGCAGGTCATCGGAATTCCGGTGCTCGGCGGGGTGCGCTCGCACAACCTCGCGAACGCCGTAGCCATCGTGCTCTACGAGGCGCTCCGGCAGACGGGCCTGCTCTCGGATGCCTCGCTGACTACCTCACCGTGACGCGGGGCTCGGCTTCGCGAAAGTCGGCGTGAACGACCTGCGCTCGGCCGTCCAGCAGCGTGACGCGGGTGGCGACGGGCGGCCCGTACGTGGCGTTACGGAAGGTGACGCGATACGTGCCCGCCTTGAGGCTCAGCGCGCGCACGGGAGTCGTGAAGGTCTTGGTGACGCCCTCACCCTCGACCGTCACTTCAGCGGGTGGATCCGCGGTGAGGCGCAGCGTGGCAGGCGCTGCGCTCTCGGCGGCTCGAGGCTTCGGCTTCGACGGAATCGGCTCCTTCGGAGGAGGCGGCGCGCTGTTCGCGGGAGGGGTCTCGGGGGGCTTCGACCGAGGCGGCTCCGTGCCGGAGTTTCGCGGTGCGGGCTCCGTCGCTCGAGGGGTCGGCGGGCGAGCGTTCGTCGGCGGCTCGGGCGGTGCCGGTGGAGCCTCCGGCCCGAAGCCGAGCGCCGCGATCACGCCCAGGCCGAGCGCGACGGCGCCGCCCGCCGCAAGCTTTCGTGTCCGGGGGCGCGCGGGCTCGCTGGTGTCGGGCGCGACCGAAGGCGGAGCCGAGAGACGGCGGGTGTCGGGGCCCGGGGCGCCGGACTTCCCGCCTGGCCGCTCGGAAGGCCGCGTTTCGACCTTTCGGGACCAGGCGGTCCACTCGTCGCGCGCGGCGAAGGTTCGAGTGACGGAAGCGGCGAGCGGGGGCGTCTTCTCGGCGGCGATGGACGTGGCCCCGCCGTCGCCATCTTGCTTCGGACGGGCGTCTCCCGGGGAACGGCTGCGCGTCTTCTGCACGCGATCGCCGAGCTTGCGCGCGACGTCACCGAGATCTGCCGGTTTCAAAAATTCGCGCAGCGGGCGCGCCAGCTCCTCGGCGCCCCGGGGGCGAGCGTCGGGATCGCGGGCAAGGCACGCGAGGAGCAGGTCCGAGAGCGCCGCGAGCTCGGGCGCCCGATCGCCGAGCGCAGGTGGAGGCGCTTCGAGCGCGCGGGCGCTCTCCTCCGCGGTGCGGCGCCGAAAAGGCGGCTCGAGCGTCCAGGCTTCGAACAAGAGCACGGCGACCGCGAACACGTCGGTCGCCGGGGAGAGCCGGGCTCCCGCGAGCTGCTCGGGCGGCATGTGCCCGGGCGAGCCGAAGATCTCGCGTGGACCGCGCTCGTCGCCCGTGCTGACGGGCGCGGCGATGCCGAAATCGATCAGGCGCACCGCGCCCTCGTCGTCGATCAACACGTTGCGGGGCGTGACGTCGCGATGAACGATGCCGGCGCGGCGGTGCGCGTAGTCGAGCGCGCGGCAGATCTCGACCCCCACGTAGGCACCTTCGAACGGCTCGAGCGCGCCCGTGGCGGAAAGCAGCTCCGAGAGCGTCACCCCGGAGCAGAACTCCATCGCGATGTAGTAGACGCCCTGCTCCACGCCGAGCTCGTAGACAGGCACGATGTTGGAGTGGCTCAGCTCGACGGCCGTTTTCGCCTCTTCGACGAAGCGCCGCACGAACGCCTGATCCGACGCGAGCTCGGCGCGGATCTGCTTCAACACGAGCCGCTTCTCGAACCCGCCGGCCCCGCGTAGGGTAGCGAGGTACACGCGCGCCATGCCCCCGGCACCGATCTCGCGTTCCAGCACGTACTTTCCGAAGATTTGGGGGAACATCGCGCGCGGGGTCGCGGCTTCGGGGCTTGCGCTCGGAAGCGTCGCGTGCGGGGCGAACGAGCCCGCGCTCGTGACCCGCACTCTCCGAGTTTACTCGCTTCCCGCCTGCGCGGCGAGCGCGGGGGCGGAGCTCGAGCTCGCCGCGCTCGGGCCGTTTTCTCCCAGCAACTCCACGGCGGAGGTCCTCCCGCTCGCTGCGGTGGACCGCGCCCTGCCGTTTCCTCCGGGGACGCGCGCCATCTCGGCGGTGGCGCGCGAACAATCGGGCCGCTACCTCGGGTACGGAGAGCTCCGGAAGGACGCGCTGTCGCTCCTGCTCTGGCCGGAGGCGCGTTCTTGCGCGGTGTTCGAGGGCGCGCTCGAAGCGGGGTTTCCCGGGAGGGGCGGCGGGCAAGCGCTGGGTTACGCGCCGGGGCTCGGCCTGGTGCTCGCCGCCGGGGGCGACGATCCGACGAGCAGCGCGGTGGTCGGCGCGCTCACGTTCGACGTCGGGAACGGCGAGGCGTTCGCCGTCGACGCTTCGGCTCGTCACGTTCTCGGAGAGCCGCGCGCCTACGCGACGGTGACCGAGTTCGGAGCGGGGATGCTCGTGGCGGGCGGCGAGGATCCCATCCACGACGTCCCCCAAGAGGCGCGCGTTCTCAGGCAGACGGCGGAGATCTACGACCCGAGGGCGCGGCGCTTCGAGCTCGATCTCGTGGAGCTCCGAGAGGCGCGGACGCGTCACGCGGCGCTGGTCCTCGCGAGCGGTGAGACCCTGCTCATCGGCGGGCGAGGCGCTTTCGGCACCGCGCTCCGCGCGCTCGAGACCGTGAGCCCGCTGACGCGCACTTCGAGCCTGTCCGATCTGGCGACGCTCGCCGTCGGACGGATCGAGCCCGTCGCGCTACGGTTGAGCGACGCTCGCCTCCTGGTTGCAGGCGGCTACGACGCAGAGGGGCGCCCCGTTGCCGCCATCGAGCGCCTCGACTCGGACGCGACCGAAGCGGTCCCGTTCGAAATGGCTCCCGAGCTGCCCGCGCGCTTCGATCGCGCCTACGCGGCGCTGCCCGGCGGCTCCGTGCTCGCAGTGGGAGGCTGCGAAGATCGCGAACCCGCGCCCGGTGAGGACTGCAGCGCTTGTCGTCGCGGCTGCCCGCCCGCCGAGTTCGACGCCTATTGGATCCAGGAGAGCGGGGAGGTTCACCCCGTCGAGCTCTCCGTGCCGGCGCCGAGACCGCTTCTGTTGCCGGGCTCGGACGGCTCACCCTGGCTGTTCGTGGAGACCGAGCTCGGTGTTCGGACGCTTCGCTTCAACCCATTTCGAGCCCGCTTCGAGGCGCACGCGGACATCGGCGAAATGCCCGATCCGAAGCTCGTCACGCCGGTCTCGATCGCGCCCGATCACTTCGTGTGGATCGGTCCGGGAGACCGTCCGGCAGTGTTTGGCTTCCGGGCGAGCACTCGCGGCCGCTACAGCAACGACGTGGGCCTCGTCGCCACGACCCACCCACTCGATCCGCTCTGGCCCGAGCACCTGGCTCCGGACCGAGCACCTTCGGACGCTCTTTACACGGAGCGCGCGCTCGCGCTCGATCCGGGCGGCGCGACCGTCTACGTGACGGACGCGCTCTACGGAGACGTGGCGGTCGAGCTCGAGTTCGAAGCAGGCCCGCCGCCTTCGGTCCTCTTCGGCGGTGCGACCACCCCCTGCAGTTTTCCGGACGAGGTCGCGTCGAGCTCCGAGCGCGTGCGGCTCGTGCGCGTCGGGAGCGCGCTTTCGTTCGTGCGTGGAGAGCTCGTCAACCGCTGCGAAGGGCCGAGCGGCGATCTTTCGCTCGGTGTGCGCGCCGGGGCTGCCGCCACCAGAGTGCGCCGCTTGTCGCTCGAGCGACTGTCACCGTGAGAGCTCGACGCTCACGAACGCGGCCACGCTCGCCACGAACACGAGCAGGAGCACGGCCAGGCCGGTCCAGCGCGCCGCACGACGCGCGGCTCGTTGAGCGCGATCCGCGGGCAGCGCGTGGACCCCGGAGAGATAGCCGCGCACCGACTGCCCAGGCGCCGTCAGGCCGAGCGGCAAGGCGCGCGCCGCTGCGCCGAAACCTTGCGTGAGGCCGACGATCAACAGGCCGACCGGCAACGTGACGACGTCCCAACCACAGGCGTAGAGGCCGAAGCGCAGGCCGCGGCCGCGGCGCCGCGAACCTTCACGCTCTGCAGCCCAGTCGGTCACCACGCCGTGAAGGGCGTGCAGACCGACCATGATCGCCGCGAGCAGCGGAACGCCCCAGAGGACGGCCTCGATGATCACGCCCCGCACGATGGAGTCGGTGAGAAGCAGGCGCGGGAGCGAGGGCACGAGCGGCAACGCGAGGAGCAAACCAGTCAGGACCAGGCCGCTCACCGCCACGAGCTCGCTCGCGATCGCAAAGGCGAGCGCGGGCCGGATTTCGCCGTCGGGAAGCGCCGAGAAGAAGGAGCGGTGGTTGAGCGTCGAAAGCTGCGCCGTCGACCACCAGCGCGGGACGAGGGCCTGAGCGGGGTGCTCCCAGGGGATGATGGCCACCACTCCCGAGGCGTGAGTCGGTTCGTCGCCGAGGGCGTCGCAGCCCAGGCAGTCCGGGTTCCCGCACAGCGCGCAGACGACGGTGGCCGGCACCTCGACCAGGTCGAGGGCGTGGTCGTCGTCGAAGCTGTCGCGGGCGCGACTTCTCGCCGCGAGAGCCCGGTTCATGGCCTGACCGCTACCACATTCCGGCCGTTCGGGCGAGTCGGCTCGAGGCAGTGGCGAGGGGCTAATGTAAGATTCTTTCCTTGGTAGATTCCGGCGCGGTTTGATTTTCCGGGAGCGGTGGCAAAGAACCGCCGAAACGTAGCGCGACCAGCGTCGCAGCGAGCCCGATCACGAGGGTGGCATAGAACCCGACCCCCCACGTGTAGGCGACGGGGATACTCGTCGGGCCGCTCGGACGGAGCAGGACCATCATCCCGACCTCGACCAGGCTCATGCTCGAAAAGAGCACGACGATGGGCCGCACCCCGCGCATCGCGTTGATGGTTCGCCGTGTCCACACGAGCGGGATCAGGACGAACCAGGCGACGGCGCCGCCCCAGAGCCAGCCCGCACGTCCGCGCGCCAGATCGAAGCCGCTGCGGATTTCGTCGGCGGGTCGGGTCATCACGACCCACGGCAGAAAAAAGGCCACGAGCCCGAGCGCTGCCAGAAGGAGCAGGGGACCTCGACCGCGCGAAAAATCACCCCGAGGTAAGATCTCGTTTTCGGGCAGGATCGGCGGAGCAGGCGGCTCATCGAGGCTCGCCTCGTACGACGGGGGCAGGCGCTCGAGCGGAAGGAGCGCCACGCCGCATTCGGGGCAGGTATCCGCTTCACCTTTCGAGTAAAGGACCCGACAGAACGGACAGGCGAGGAGCGCCATCCGAAAAGCATAACCGTTGCCCCCGAACCGCGGCAAAGTAGCCTAGAAGCCCATGACCGAGCCCACCAGCGCCCTCCAAGCGACCGCCCTGCAGGCGATCGCCGAGCTGGTGGGCCTGCCGCCAGACGCGCCGCACTTCCTCCAGGCGCTGACGCACCCGAGCTACGCGAACGAGCGGAGGGGCGAGAAGGACAATCAGCGGCTCGAGTTCCTGGGTGACGCGGTGCTCGGCCTCTGCGTCAGCGAGCTCATCCACGAGCAGTTTCCCGAGGCCGACGAAGGCGTCATGACCCGCATGCGTGCCCAGCTGGTCAACGCGGAGGCGCTCGCCGCGTGGGCGCGCAAGGTGGGCTTGCCGGGCGCGCTCCGGCTCGGTCGCGGCGCGTCGGGGGCGGGGCTCCGCGAGAGCACCAACGTGCTCGCCGACGCTGTCGAGGCGACGCTCGCCGCGGCCTACCTCGAGGGCGGCCTCGAGCGAGCGCGGCCGATCGCGGCGCTCATCGTCGAATCGGGGCTCAACGCGCTCGAGAACATGGGAGGGCGCGACCCGAAGAGCGAGCTGCAGGAGCGTCTCCAGGCGCTCGGCGAGCCGGCCCCGACTTACGAGATCGTCGAGGCGGGCGGGCCCGCCCACGAGCGCTGGTTCCGAGTTCGAGTCAACGGGCAGCACGGGGAGCTCGGCGAGGGCCGAGGGCGCTCCAAGCGCGCCGCCGAACAAGCTGCCGCGGGCGCCGCGCTCTTGGCGCTCAGCATGGCAACGGAGGCGGAGCCGGAGGAGGGCGAGCATGAGGCGTGAGCTCGGCCGGAGAGCGGTCTGTCTGCTCGGCGCGTCGGCGCTCCTCTTCGTCACGAGCGAAGCATTCGCGGGCTCGTACTTGAACCGCGCGCACGTGCTGATTCGCCACGGGATGAGGGAGATGGAGTTTCTGCGCGCGAGGGTGAACGACAAGGAGCTCGCGAGCGTCGTTCATCAGCTCGCCCAGGCGCGCCTCGAAGCGGCCCGCAAGATGACGGTGCCGCCAGAGGTGGCGATGGCGCACCCGCACGTGCTCCTCGTGCTCGAGAACTGCGAGCGCTCCGCGCAAGGCGCGGTCGACGGCGACGCCGGGAAATTCATGGTCTTCTACCAGCGCGCGCTCGACGAAGAGCGCACCCTGCGCTTCGTCCTGAAGAAGCTCGGCTGGAGCCTGCCGGACTAGCGCTTTCGCGCGGAGGGCGAGCGCTAGTCCGAGTCCCTGCCCAAAACGCGCGCGGAGGGCGAGCGCGTCCGAGCGTTCTAGTTCGTCGAGGCGGCAGGAGGCGGGGCGGCCGGTTCTCGAGCTTGAGGCGGGCGCTTGAGATCGGGGCGGCGGCGCTCGCTCGGGCGGTTCTTGTCGAGGTGGCGCTTCGGCGGCGGCCCGAACGCGGCCGTGTCGATGTGCTCGAGGAGCTCCGGGTGCACCTCTTTCAGTGCCGCTTTCTTCAGCGAGTCGAGGAGCGCGCGGCGCGCCTCTTCGGTCGCGCGCCGCTCGAGCAACCCGCGGATGCTCGATTCTTCGTCTTTCAGGGCGCGCTTCACCTCCGGCATGCTGCCGCGGCGCCAGACCACGGCGAACTTGCCTTGCTCCGGCACCGGCGCCGGCGCGACCTCGCCGTCCTTGATCTTGTCCGCCGCGGCGAAGAGCGCCGCCTCGACCTTGACGCGCGGAGCGTCCGTCGTGCCGTCTGGACGCACGAAGCCGAGATCCCCGTTGCGGAGCGCCGTCGCCTTGTCGAGCGACTTGTCACGCGCGAGCTGGCCCCAGCGCTTGGGCCCGTCTTTCCCCTGCGCATCGGCGATGATTTGCTGCGCGGTGGCCGCGTCGTCGACGAGGATGCGCCAGATGCGGATGCGCTTCGGTGTCTCGAAGCGATCGCGGTTCGCCTCGAAGTAGCTCTTCACGGATTCGTCGGTGACCTTGGCCTTGATGGCGGGATCGCTGCGGAGCGCGCGCTCGAGCGCGTCCTTGTCGGCGTCGCGGAGCCGGTCGCGCAGCTCCGGTCGCTCGAAGAGCTTCTGCTCCTCTGCCGCCGCCGCGAACAGGAGCTCCGGCACCAGCACTCGATCCACGTAGCCCTTGCGCGCGGCTCCCGGCGCCGTCCCGAAGCGAGCCAGCTGGAAGGGCGGAACGCGGCTCAAGCGCTCGGCGACCTCTTCGGCGGAGAGGCTCTCCGGTCCCACCGTGAGGAGCGCTGGTTGATCGGCGGCGAACGCGACGCCGCTGAGGGCGCCGACGAGGGCCAAGCCACGAACGAGGCGGAGGCGCATGGCGCGCGAGTCTTGCACCAAGTGTCGAGCGGCTCAACCGCGGCGTCGGCTACGCCGAGCGGGACAGATCGAGCGGGAGGTCGCTCTCGATCACCTTTTCTTCGAGCGGGGTGATTCCGCTCTCGATCAGGCGCTTGCGGGCGATCTGAACCGCGCGGCGATTCGCGTCCACTCCGATGGCGCGCCGGCCGTGCCGGGCGCACACGGCGACGGTCGTGCCGCTTCCGAGGTACGGATCGACCACCAGATCGCCTGGCTCGGTGAGCGCGAGCATCAGGCGCTCGATCAGCGCTTCCGGCTTTTGAGTGGGGTAGCCGGTGCGCTCGCGCGCGACTGGCGCGATGATCCCGATGTCCCAGACGTCCCCGAGCGGGGTCCCGGGGCTGGCCTCGCTCGTCGTGCTCGACCGCAAGCGCCGCCCCGAGCGGTCCACGACCGCGCGCTGCTTGCCTTCACCCCAGGTCTTGCGCGTCGACGGCGCGAGCGGCTCGTACAGCTGGTGAAAGCGCGGCGTCGCGTCGGGATCTTTCACGTAGCGAAGCAGGACGTCGTGCATGCGCTGGAAGTTCCGGGTCTTCGCGGGCCAGCGCCGATAGCGCCACACGATCTCGCTCGCGAAGCAGCGCTGTCCGAAGACCTCGTCGCAGAGCACCTTCAGGTAGTGGCTCGTCTTCGGGTCCACGTGGAGCACGAGGCAGCCCTCCGGTAGGAGGAGGTCGCGCGCGAGCGCGATGCGATCGAGCAGGCTGGAGAGGTACTCGTCCAGGCTGTTCCAGCGGTCGTCGAAAGCGGGCACGAGCTCCCGCTCGATCCGCCCGTCGTCGGCTCGCCGACGGTTGACCTGCGAATGCTCTCGGCCGGTGAAGAAGGGCGGGTCGAGGTAGACGAGGGCGGCGCGGGTTCCACGCTCGTAGAGCGCCTGGAGCGCCGGGAGGTTGTCACCGACCACAAGGTGCGATCCCGGGTCGCCCTTCTTGACCAGCTTGAGCGTCGCGGGCACGGCGGGCCTCGGGGCTCGGCGGCCGGGCCATTCCAAACGCACGGGGGCAGGGCTCGTCATCGTTCGGAGCGAATCGTAACGGGGCCGTTCCGAGGGGGGCCAAGTTCTTCGGTGAGCTTGCGAGCGTGCTCGACAACGGGTACCTCGGTGGCGATGACGCGGCGCGGACGGCGAGAGATCCTGGTCGGGCTCCTGCTCGCCCCGCTCGGCTGCGCGCGCGATCCGGTGGACCTGCGGCCCGAGCAGGTGGTCGAGGAGTTCGTGACGCGGATGCAGCGCGTACACGGAGACCGGAAGGCGGCGCGGGCGGCCTATCAGCTGCTGTGGAGCGAGGCTCGGCGCAACCTGGCCGAGCGAGCCAAGCGTGCGAGCGACGTCGCTGGTCGCGAGGTCGCGCCCGAAGACATGCTCGCGCCGTCCCGCTTCTCGCTCGCGTTCAGGCCCAAGCGCTACGCGTCGCGCATCGACGGAGACTGGGCCGTCGTCACTGTAAAGGGTGATACCGGCCGCGAGAGCGCCGACGTGCGTTGCGTGCGTGAAGAGGGCGCCTGGCGCGTCGCGCTCGTCTTGCCTCCGCTGCCGCCCATTCAGCGCCGTGAAGAGCCGGACGCGGGGTGAGGTGGAGCGACCCTGGCGAGCGCACAAAGCAAGAGCGGCGCACGTGAGGACGCGCGCCGCTCGGGCTCGAGAGACCAGGCTCTCTCGGATCAGTTCGAGAAGAAGATCGCTTCGATCTCGTTCTTCACGTTCTCTTCGGTCTGGCTGCGAGCGATCGCGATTTCCTTCACGATCAGCGAGCGAGCCGTGTCGAGCATGCGGCGCTCGCCGAACGAGAGCTGCTTGTTCGCCTTGAGGCGGTAGAGGTCGCGGAGCACCTCGGCGACGTCGTAGATCGAGCCCGTCTTGATCTTGTCCATGAAGCCGCGATAGCGGCGGTTCCAGGTCTGGGTGTCGAAGCCGATCGTGCGCTCTTTCAGGATGTCGAAGATCTCGCGAATCTCCTGCTCGCTGATGACCTGCCGCAAGCCAACGGCGTTGGCGTTCGACACGGGCACCATGATCTTTCGGTCGGTGTCGAGAATCCGCAGCACGTAAAAGCGCTGCCTCTGGCCGGCGATGTCCTTCTCGTCGATGCTGATGACTTCAGCAACGCCTTGCGCCGGGTAAACTGCCTTGTCACCGACCTTGAACTCGACTTCCTGGCTGGACTGCATGACGTCTCCTTGTGACGCGGGCTCGGCCGGGTTCCTGAAACCGGTTGTTCGGCTTCAGGACTCCGATCGGCTCGATGAATCTGCTTTCGGTCAGGTGCCCCGATCCGCTGCGCCTCGCAGGTGAACGATCTTGGCGCGGCAGCAACGGTCAGGGTTCCTATTTCATTCCCACCTGGCGGGCTGCGCAGTTAACGACAGGTTTCTCACCTGTTTCTGAGCTCTTTGACCGCCCTTACCTTGTAGGGAAGTGGCTCCTCCGTGAGTAGAGGAATCGCCAGGGGCGGCACTCTAGTCGGCAGTCACGAAACTGTCAACTTACGGCCACCCCTGCAACTCCCAGAGAGCCAAATTCAGCCACATTATTGTTCGGGTGAGGCCGGCCGCCACGCTTGGCTACAGCGTTCCGCCGGAGGCTAGGGAGCCTCGCCTTGGCCGTCGTGCCTCTCGCGGGGTCGCGCTCACTACTGAGCAAACAACCCCTGTACGGATGAGCGGGAGCGGTTCCCTACAGGCGCGGAGCGGCGCCGCGTGTTTCCAGCAAGCCCCAGCGGACGCCCCGATCCGAGACCACGAGCTCGCTCGCCGCGGCCCAGTGCATCACCCGCTCGACAATCCGAGCACCGACCACGATGACGTCGGCGCGCTTCGGTTCGAGACCCGGCAGCGCGCAGCGCTCCGCGTGCGTCATGGCTTCGAGACGCCGAGCGACCGCGGACACGTCGCTCTTCGAGAGGCGCAGGCCGTGGACACGCTCTCCGTCGTAGGTGTCGAGCTCGAGCGCGATCGCCGCGAGCGTGGTCACGGTGCCCGCGACGCCGACGAGGGTCGCGCCCGCGCTCGGCGAAGGCGCGCCGGAGAGCGCCGCGTCGATGTCGGCGTCGACGCGAGACAGCTCCGAAGCGGCAGGGGGATCGTTCACGAGGTGCCGCTCGAAGAGCCGCACGCTGCCGATGTCGAGGCTCACCGCGGCCTCCGCGTGCGTGGCGGGGCCTGCGTGACCGCGGATGACCTCCGTGCTGCCGCCGCCCACGTCGAAGACGGTCACGGCGCCGTCGAGGGTGAGGCCGGACAGCGTGCCCACGAACGTCACCTCGGCTTCTTCCGCGCCGCTCAAGATGCGCGGCGCGACGCCGAGGACCTTGCCGGCGTCCTCCGCGAACTCTCTCCCGCCGCGCGCGTCACGCATCGCGCTCGTCCCGACCACGTCGAGCTCGCTCACGCCGTGAGCGCGGAGCAGAGCGGCGTACGTGGTGAGCGCGGCGAGCGTCCGCTCTCGTGCTTCGGGGGCGAGCTCGCGCGTGCGATCCACGCCCTGACCGAGGCGGGTGATCGTGGCGCGCTCCAAGAGCGGGCGCCACGCGCCGGTCTCGCGCTCGGCGATCAACAGGAGCACGGAGTTCGTGCCGATGTCGATGGCGGCACGGCGTGTGCCGGCCGCCGCTTCCGAGCCGCTGGTCCCGCTCACCGAGCGAGGCTCTTGAGGTTCAGCATCTCCTCGACGTCGGGCTGCACGACGAGCTCGACGCGGCGGTTCTTTTGCCGCCCCTCGTCCGTGTCGTTCGTCGAGACCGGGTCGGTGTCGGCGTAGCCGGTGGCGCTCCACTGCTTGGGGTTCAGCCCGCCGCCCTTCTCTTCCTTGGGGGTGGTGAGGAGCACCAGCACCGAGCGCGCGCGCATGGCTGAAAGTCCCCAGTTGTCCCGGAACTGGCCGCCCAAGAGCTTCTTCGAGTCCGTGTGTCCCGCCACCTGGAAGTGGCGCTTCGAGAGGTCGGAGTCGCCGCGGATCACGTCGGCGATCTGGAGCAGGATGTTCGACCCTTCCGGCTTGAGTCTGTCCGAGCCGGAGTCGAACAGCACGTCGCCCGGGAGCTGGATCAGCATCTGGTTGTTCCGCACCTCGACCTTGAGACCGAGCTGCGTGAGCTTCTGCAACTTCGTCTGCAGCGCCTCGAAGCGCTTGCGGATGGCGTCGAGCTGCTCGGTGCGGCGGGCGTACTCTTCGAGGGCTCGACGCTGCTCGGCGAGGCTCGCGTTCAAGTTCTCGAGGTTGATGCCGCGCTCCGTGAGCTGTCGCTTGAGATCATCGATCTCCTGCAGCGCCGCCGAGTAGTCGGACTCGCATTTCTTGTGAGCCTGTCGCTGCTCGGTGAGCTGGCTCTTCAGGCTGTCGTTCTCGCGCACCTTCTGATCCCACTCCTCTTGCGAGTAGCCGCAGGCGGCGAGCGAGAGGGACATCAAAAAAGGTGCGATACGGTGGTGACGGGTCATCGTGGGGCCTTTGAGCCCGTCCGCTATCGGTCCCGGCCGAGGGCGTCAAGTGCTGGTGTTATCTTGGTTTTTCGTCGCCCTTGGGGGCCCCGCCGAACACTGAGCAACTGCTCCGTCTGTAACCCTTGCGAGGCTCGCGGAGCCGTTTTGTTCGGTCACCGGCGAAGGCAAGTGAATATTTTTCGTTGACACATCACATTAGGTGGCAATATACGTCGTGCAACATACCATCGGAGTGGCCCACCGGCCGCTCACCCCCATCAGGGAGGCAAACGAAAATGGCTGCAAAGAAGACCCGTACCAAGTCCGCCCGTAAGCCCGCCGCGAAGAAGGCCCCCAAGGTCGCCAAGAAGCGCACCGTCAAGCGCGGCGCCAAGAAGAAGGCCGGCAAGCGCAAGAAGAAGGTCGCCAAGAAGGCGTGATTCGAGCGGCCCTGGCTAGCGTCGTCGGTTCGACCATTCTCGAGTCGGGCTGATGCCTAGCCGGGCATCTCGCCTGGGGCTCCGTCTCGAACGGGGCCCTGAGCGAAGAGTCCCGAGACGGAGCCAATCATTGGCTCGGTCCTGGGCCCCCAAGGGCGCGCTGAGAGCGAGCTCGGAGCGAAACGTCGCCGAGCTCGGAGACAGGCGCGTTAGGCGAAAGCCCCTTGGCGCCGGGCACGCGGATGGACGCTCTGTCCGCGTGCCCGGCACGATAGCGTCGCCGGCGCGAGTGAGCGCCGCAGGACGCACGAGAAAGAGCGCTACCCGCTGTGGGGTGCGGCCGATCTCAGCTCCGAGATGGCTGCTAAGCTGGAGGCGAGCGCGTCATGGCTCTGTCCGTTCCGGAGTGGATCCGCCCGTTTACGGCGCGAAGAGTACGACAAGCTGGTCGAGCTCGGCATGTTCGAGGACGAGCGCATCGAGCTGCTCGACGGGGTCTTGGTTCCGAAGACCCCGATCGGCGCGCCGCACAGCTCCGCCGTGCAGAAGCTGACGGAGATTTTCACGCTGGCCCTGGTCGGGCGTGCCGTCGTCTTTCTGCCAGGCTGCGTTCGCAGCGCTCGATGCTTCGGAGCCGGAGCCCGACGTGTTGGTCGTGCCCTCGGGCGCGAATATCACCGCGCGCACCCGAGCAGCGCGTACTTGATCGCAGAGGTCGCCGAGTCGTCGCTCGAGAAAGATCTAACGACCAAGCTCCGCATCTACGCGCGGGCGAAGGTGCCGGAGTACTGGGTGGCCGACGTCGTGAACCGCCGCGTCGAGGTGTTCACCGAGCCGAACCGGGACCGTTACCTCGTGCACCGCACGGTGGACCACGGCGGCTCGCTCCACCCGACGGAGTTCCCCGACGTTGTCGTGCGCGTCGAGGACGTCATCAAGTAGCGGCTATTCGCCGAGGTAGAGCTTGAGCGAGGCCGCCGCGCCGCGGCGATCGAAGACGGCCCCGACGAGCTCGTCGCGCTTCGAGATGTCCTCGAAGAGCCCCTGCAGGAAGCCGTGAAACGCCATGCACTCGTCGATGGCGTCTTCGAGTCGCGCCGGGTCGACGAGATCCGTGTCCTCGAGGCGGGACATCGCCGCCATGAACGCGTCGAAGCGCGGATAATCCGCGGATCTCAGCAACGGATAGCCCATGGCGCGGAAGTACGAGAGGAACTCGCGCACGTACTGGAAGTTGTAGACGGGCGCCCAGCCGTCCTCGGCCGGTGACGCCTGCGCCTTCGTGTAGAAGGCGCGTACGATTTGCGCGAACATCCAGACGTCGCGCCGCAGGCGCTCGCTGGTCTCGCGCCGCGCGGCCTGGTCGTCGAAGACGCCGCCTTCTTCGAGCTGTACGCCGAGCGCCTTACCCAAGAAGAGGATCGAGTTTTTGAGCGCGGGGCGGAGATTGTCGATGCTGAGCTGCAGCGCCTGACGAAAGTCGCCCGCGCGCGGCTGGCTCCCGGGGGCAGGGAGATCGTGCTGAAAGGCGCGCCGCATCTCGAGGCGGAGGTTGCCGGCGATGCCCTCGAGCGCGCTCTTGATCGCGATCAGGCGATGGCCGGCGGCGCGTAACCCCGCTGCGCGGCTCTCGATTTCATTGGCGGGCACCTTCATGAGGTCACGCTCGAAGCCGTCCGCGAGGAGGCTCCCCGCGCGTTGCCGGAGGTAGTCACTGAGAGCGCGCGCGTCGGAGCGGAGCACGCTGAGCACGAGGTAGGCGGCGCCTACTTGCTGACGGCGCCGCGACGTGTCGATCGCGATGCGGCTCAGGAGCGCGAGGTACCGCAGCATGCGGAACAGCGAGAGGAAGGTGAGCGCCACGAGGCGGTGCGCCTCCACGCCGGGCACGCTCCGGATCAGGTCGAGGACCTGCGCGCTCTTGATGCGGTCGAACTCGGGGCGAAACTCGAGCGCGTTCAGCGGGTTGAAATAGGTGCTGCGATCGACCTCGCGGTAAACGGTGGCGAGGACCGCGTGATAGAGGCGGAACGGCACGCGGGGCGCGCGGAGCACGCCCTCGATGACTTCACTCGCCGCGGTGAGGCCGTGGCGTAGCGTGATGAGGCTCTCTTCCGGCGAAGACTGTGCGGCCCCTTCGCGGAGCAGGCGCGCCCGGGCGCTGTCTTCCGGGAGCACCGTCTCGAGGTAGCGATGGAACACGAAGGCGCGGTCGAGCGGACCGAGCAAGTAGCGCGCGAGCGAGACGGTCCGCTGCAAGCCGTCCCGATAGACCTGGAGAGCCGCGCGGAAGTCGGTCGCGACGACCGGAGTCTTGCGCGGCGGGCCCGGGTGGTTGCGCGGGTTCGAGAAACAGGCGGCCGCCTTGAGCAGCACCTCGAACTCGAACAAGAGCTCGTCCTTCGCGTCGATGGAGAGCGACGTGAACCAGTTCTCGCGCTGGGTGCGCTGGCCCTGGGGGAGCGCGCGCGTCCCGCTCAGAAGGTCGGAGTAGGCGTCCTTCTCGGGCGGAAGGCTGGAGGTCGGGCGAAGTGAAGCTTCAGGCATTCGCTAGGGCCCGAGTGGTCCCTGAGCCAACCCTCACGGGTTGAGGTTGTAGGGGTAGTTCACCGTCGTATCCATGCCGCGGGACGACGGAGGGAACGTAAGCTTCTTGATCTCGGCGATGGCGCAGTCCGCGACCGCGGGGGACTTGAGCGTGGACTTCTCCACGTTGAGCTCGATCTTCTTGATCTTGCCCTCCGGGTTCAGCTGGAAGTGGATGACCATGTCGCCCTTGAGATCAGGGATGTCCTTGAGGGCCTTCTCGTAGCAGGCGCGCACCGGCTTGCGGTTGTCCTTCAGGATCTTCGCAATGACGTCGATGGTGCGAGTCTCCTCGCCCTTGGTGTCGGCCTTGGGCGCCGCCCCCGTGTCACCGGCCGTGTCGGTCTTCGTCGCGTCGCTCTCGCCTTCCCAGTTCTCTTCGGCCTGGGCCGCGGCGGGCTTCTCGTCCGCTACCGGATCGGGCGCGGGCTCCGACGCGGGCGGCACCTCCTCGGCGTCGGCAGACTTTGCCGGTGGCTCACTCCCTCCACACGCGAGGAAGAAGCTCGAAATCAGAACCGCGCCGAGCAGGCCTCTCGATGACATGGCCCGGCATCGTAGCGTGACTCCGTAGCTTCTCGCCAGACGCTTTCAGTCGACGAAGGTTCAGCGAAAAATCGGCTCGAGCGGCTCGCTCAACCGGCTTTCAAGAAGGGGTCCCACTCGCGGAACGGCTCGAAGCAAGAGAGCCGGATTTGAGTCGCCGGAGACCAGCGCGGGGCCTGCGGGGCCCGCAGCAGCGCCATGCCGGCTTCGAGCGGGGTACGGCGCCCCTTCTTCAGGTTGCAGCTCCGGCAGGAGATCACGAGATTTTCCCACGAGTCTTGCCCGCCGCGCGAGCGCGGGATCACGTGGTCGATGTTGAGATCGCGCTGCGGCGGAGTGCGACTACAATATTGGCACTGAAATCCGTCGCGCAGCATCAGGTTCCTGCGCGTGAGCCGCACCACGAAGCGCGGCGAGCGATCGTAACGCAGAAGGTGGAGGACGCGGGGGACGCGGATCGAACGCCCGATCACGGGGAGCGGATCGTCTTCGTGCCGGAGCGGCATGTCGAGCCACGCTTCGAAGTCGTGCGTGTCGCCCTGATCGTCGACCGCCTTGGCGGCGCCGCCGTAGAGCAAAACGAAGGCTCGCCGCACGTTCGTGATGGTGACCGGCGCGAAGAACCGATTGAGCAAGAGGACCGGGAGAGTCAGCACGTCCCTGTCGCGACCGTCTCTGACGACCGGACCAGTTAAGTGCGAGTCCACGGTAAGAGGGTAGCACGGCTCGCTCGACGTGCGATTTTCACGCCCTGGGACTTGAACCTTGATCTCGACCGCGCTCCCGCGATGGGGTATCCCCCCGGCTGCATCAGGCTCCCCGGCCGTCGGGTCGTGTGGGTCATGGGCGTCATCCGATGGTCACCTACCCCAAGCGTCCCCTCGTTTTCGTCCTTGCCTGCGCGCTCTTCGCCGCGGGTTGCGGGCCCGTCTCCGGTTCTGAAGCGGAATGGCCCCCCAACGCCAAGCGCTGGTACGACCGAGGGCTCG
>JAEZYO010000278.1 GCA_023419055.1 Pseudomonadota bacterium
AGCCACTTCGGGCTCGAGTTCACGATGCGATCGGTGAGGCCGCCGAGCCCGAAGCTCGCGACGTTGACGAAGGCGCGATGCACCGTCGACCCGTCGTCGGCGGTGAGCGCGAGAACTCCGAGGTCGATGCTGCGCACGGAGCCCTCCGTGAGGCGCCTGATTGCTTCTTCGAGCGAGCCGTCGAGCCCGAAGGTGCGGCGAAAGTCGCCTCCCGTGCCCGCGGGCACGAGCCCGAGCGCGGGCCCCTCGAGCACGCGCCCGTGATCGTCGATGAAGCCCTGACAGACCTCGTTCAAGGTCCCGTCGCCGCCCACGACCGCCAGACAGTCGAGCCCGAGCTCCCGAGCTCGATGGACCAGCTCTCGCGCGTGCCCCGGACCTTCCGTCGCGAGGACGGTCACGTCGTGCTTCGCCTGCTCGAGGGCGGCAAGGATGTTGGGCAGGCGCTTTCGGGCCGAACCGCTGCCTGCGGTGGGGTTCACGATGATGCCGAGCTTCATCGCCGCGCACTCTACCCCGGGATTTCTCGCAGAAAACGCCAAACTGCAAAGGCCAGGCTTGAACCCCAGCTAACCGGAAGATATCGTCTTTTCGCCTTCCCGGCCTGCTCCTGTCACAGGCCGCGGAGGGACGGCAAAGCGTACTGACAGGAAGCATACGAAAATGGCGACAGAGGATGCACGCAAGCTCTTCGTGGCGGGCTTGCCGGAGTCCATTACCGAAGACGTACTCCGTCAGCTTTTCGAAGCGACGGGTGGCAAGGTAGTGGACGTCAGTTTGCCACGTGATCGCACGACCGGGAGGCCCCGCGGCTTCGGCTTCGTGACTTTCTCCACTCCGGAGGAGGCTGCCGGCGCTCGGCAGTCGCTCGACGGCTCGCTGCAAGCGGGCCGCGCGATCTCGGTGCGTCCGTTCTCTTCGGAACCGCCCCGGCGCGGCGAAGGCGGCCCCGGCGGTCGCTCCGAAGGCGGGGGCGGCCCCAGTGAAGATCGGACGCTCTACGTCGGCAACCTGCCGTACGACATCACGCAGCCCGAGGTCTTTCAGCTGTTCGAGGACAACGCTGCGGGACCGGTGGTTCGAGTACACCTCCCGGCGGGGCCCGACGGACGCCTGCGCGGCTTCGGGTTCGTCACCCTCGCGAGTGCGGAAGCGGCGAACGCAGCGATCGTCGCGTTGCGCAGCGTCGACGTGCGGGGTCGCCGCTTGATGGTCAACATCGCTCACCCGAAGGGCGCTCCCGGGTCGCAAGGCGACCGGCCGCGTTCGGGCGCTCCGCGTCCCCATGAGGGCGGCGGAGGCGGAGGCTGGGGCCCCGATCCCCGTTTCGGTGAGCCGCCCCCCGATCCCGACGCGGGGCGCGGGACCGATTCACGTCGCGCCAAGGGCGAAGAAGAGTCCGAAGAAGAGGCGCGCAAGAAGAAGAAGAAGCGCGGCGGCGGTGGGGGAGGCGGCGGCGCGGGTACGCGCGAGAAGGCCGACAAGAAGGCCGGCGGCAACTGGAAGTCCTGGCAAGACTGGGACGACGACGACAAGTAGCCGGTGACTCGTCTTGAGTCAGTCGGGGGGCATTAGCGTGCATTTCGGCACTGAACCGGCCTGTTGGTCGGTCAGCGAACGTGCGCCCTCAACGCGTTGCGTTACAAGGCTGCCAAGGTCGCGTTGCTTCCGCGACGAGGCACGTGCTAGGACGGGGCCAACTGCGAGTCAGGAACCACGCCGCGGAATGTTTCCTGCGGCAAGTTCCGGCTCCCGTGAGTTCCCTGACGGTCGATGATCTTCGATTGGCTATATGGCCTGTTCTCGAACGACCTGGCCATCGATCTCGGTACGGCCACGACCCTGATCTACGTGAAGGGCAAGGGCATCGTGAGTTGCGAGCCCTCGGTCGTCGCGGTGCAGCGGGATGGCCGCGGCGAACGCCAAGTGTTGGCGGTCGGTCGCGAGGCCAAGGAAATGCTCGGGCGCACTCCCGGCAACATCCTGGCCATCCGCCCCCTCCGTGACGGCGTCATCGCCGACTTCGAGATCACCGAGGCGATGCTGCGCTACTTCATCGCTCGGGCCCACAACCGTCGCACTCTGGTCAAGCCGCGCATCATCATCTGCGTCCCCTTCGGCATCACGGAGGTCGAGAAGCGCGCGGTGAAGGAGAGCGCGGAGAGCGCCGGGGCGCGTGAGGTGTACCTGATCGAGGAGCCCATGGCGGCCGCCATCGGCGCGGGCCTCCCGATCACCGAACCGAGCGGCAACATGGTCGTCGACATCGGCGGCGGTACGACCGAGGTCGCGGTGATCTCCCTCGCCGGTATCGTCTACTCGCAGAGCGTGCGCGTGGGCGGTGACAAGATGGACGAGGCGATCGTTGCGTACATGAAGCGCAAGTACAACCTCGCCATCGGCGAGCAGACGGCCGAGCGCATCAAGATCAGCATCGGTAACGCTTACCCGCTCGAGCAGCAGCTCACCATGGAGGTCAAGGGCCGCGACATGGTCGCGGGCATCCCGAAGACCGTGGTCGTCAACTCGGACGAGATCCGAGAGGCGCTCGCCGAGCCGATCAACGCCATCGTGGAGTCCGTGCTCCTCGCGCTCGAGCGGACCCCACCCGAGCTCGCCGCGGACATCGTGGACAAAGGCATTGTCCTCACGGGCGGCGGGGCGCTGCTCAAGAACATGGATGTCCTCTTGCGTGAAGAGACTGGCCTCCCCGTGATGGTCAGCGACGATCCCATCAGCGCCGTGGTGCTCGGCAGCGGTAAGACGCTCGACCACCTCGAGCTGCTGAAGGAAGTCACGATCGGATAAGAGGGAGCGCCGGCCGTGAGCTCCTTCAAGCGCTACCGCGACGTCTTCCTGGTCGTTCTGCTGCTAGCGCTGCCGTTCTTCTTCCTGCGAGCCAGCATCCGCCAGCCCGACGAGCTCAACCCCGTCGATCGCGCCGTCCTCAAGTTCGCGGCGCCCCTCGAGTACGTCTCTTCCGCGGTCGCGCGCGGGGTTTCACGGGTGATCAGCGGCTACGTCTACCTGGTGGACGTCAAGCAGGACAACAACAAGCTGTCCTACGAGAACGCGCGCTTGCGCGCGCGCCTGCGCGAGCTCTCCGCCGCCGAGGCCGAGAACCAGCGCTTGCGGCGCTTGCTCGGCTTGCGTGACAGCATCCCCCACGAGGCCGTGAGCGCGCTCGTGGTGGGCAAGGACACGACCGAGTACTTTCGCGTGTGGCACCTCACGGTCGACCTGCCGAACGCGCAGGTGAAGACCAACATGCCCGTGATCTCGCTGGACGGCACGGTCGGCACGGTCTACCGCGTGTCGGGCGACAAGGTCGACGTGCAGCTCACCGTGGACTCGGGGTTCGGCGTGGACGTCGTCGTCGAGCGCACTCAGGCGCGCGGCTTCGTGCGCGGGACGGGCGATCGCTCGAAGTACGCCCTCCGCGTGGAGTACGTGCAGCGCACCGATCAGGTCGAGGTCGGGGACTTGCTCGTGACGAGCGGCGTCGGCTGTCGCTTCCCGAAGGGGATCCCGGTGGCGCGCGTCACCAAGGTGGTGCGGCGCGATTTCGGCATCTACCAGAGCGTCGAAGCCGAACCGACGGTCGACTTCTCGAGGACGGAAGAGGTCCTCATCATCCTCACGGACTCGAGCGACTGCGACGTGGGCGGCAAGGCGAGCCGCAAACCCCGCGGTCCCAAGCGATAGGTCGGGCCATGCGCAGCGCGGCATACCTGGGCATCGCCATCCTCACCATCCTTTTGGAGTCGAACCTCTTCCGGGTGCTCGAGCCGCTCGCGGCGTTGCTCGGCCCGCGCTGGGTGCACGGCGCGACGCCGAGCCTGGTGTTGCCGCTCATCATCTATCTCGGCGTGCACGAACCCTCGATGCCGAAAGGCGCGCTGCTCGCCTTCGGTATCGGCTACGCGGAGGACTTGCTGTCGGGCGCTCCCGTCGGGCTCTTCACGTTCGTCTCCGTAGCGGTTTGGTGGCTGTCGCGGGTCGCTGGGGTGCGCTTGACGGCGCAGACGGCGCTGCCGCGCATGAGCCTCGCGTTCGTGTTCGCGTTCGTGGAGAGCGCCATCGTGCTGATCCTGCTCGCGGTGTTCGGCAACGACAGCCAGCGGCCCGTCGAGATCGCGAACGTGATCGT
>JAEZYO010000754.1 GCA_023419055.1 Pseudomonadota bacterium
TGGGTAGATGCTCCCGTTCTCGCGCTGCATTCGCAGCACGAAGCGTGACAGCTCTCCGATGAGCTCGTCGTAGCGCTTCCCCGTACGCTCGCGGCACGTCAGGTACGCGGCGAGCGGCAGCGCCGTCGAGCCGAGCCTCGCGACGTTGGGCAGATCGCTCAGCGCAGCCGCGCCGCCTCCGACCTTGCGGCGGCTGTCCGCGAGCTGCGAAAGCGCGCGCTGCACGGCCTTGCCGGTGCGCCGCTCGCGCCCGAGCTGACAGAGAGCGTAGGTGGTGCCCGCCTGGCGCGGGATGTTCACCTGAGCCATGTCCGCTTCGCCCGTGAAAGGGTCGAGCGTGTAACGAAACGCGCCATTTTCGCGTTGAGCCGCGATGATGTGGCGCTCCGCGAGCTCGACCGCGCGCGACACCGAGCGCTGGTCGACCGTCGGCGCTGCTCTACGGAGCCGTGTCCAGGCGCTCACCTCCCCGGCGCGGAGCGCGTAGCTCCGGGTCGCGATCTGCAAGAGGCTGTCACCCGGCGCGGCGCCCAGCGCGCTCGAAAGCTCGTCGAGCGAGCTTCCGAACCCAGCCGTCGGCAGCCCCGGAATCGGCCGGAAGTGCGTAAAAACCCCCAGCGCCACCAGCTGATGCGGCAAGAGGCACTTCTTTCCTGCACAGACGCCGTCGAGCGCCGGGCGGATGCCGACCGCGTCGAGCAGCGAGTACACGCGCGGCACGGCGCGTGTCGCGGTGACCCAGTCGAGCAGGGCCGGGCTCGAGCTCGCGGCGAGCTCGCGATCGAGAGCGGCGAGCAGCCCGCCCACCGACTCCGCTTGCAGGCACTTCGAGACCGCTCGGCGCTCGGCGTCCAGGAACGTGACGAGCAGCGTCCGTCCGGCCACGACGGGCATCGAGCACGCCACCGGGTCCCGGTGATAAAGGGACGCAGCCTCGCTCGGCTTCGACGCTTTGCCCGCAAGCGTCACCCGACGCGAGAGCTCTCGGCCGAACGCCTCCCCTTCCGCGGGATCTGCGCGGTCGAGCCGCGCGAGACGGCCCAAGACGATCGAGAACGTCGCGCCGGACAAGAGCAGCGCTCCCGACGCGACCGCCGCCGCGCGCCTCCAGCGCTTCGGAATGCCGCCGGTCGCTGCGAGCCCCCAACACGCGATCGGCACGGTGAAGAGCGCGGCGATGGCCCAGAAGGCCACCATGCCCGCGGTCACCGCTCCGCCGATGCTGCGATACAGCGTCGAGAGGTAAACGCCCGCGCCGATCACGACCCAGGTCACGCCGGCCAAAAATAGCAAGCAACCGATCGACAGCACCCTCCACGCGAGCGCGAGCTCCTTCCGCCCGAGCGCCGCGAGGACGCACACCGCGAGCGCGAGCAAGCACAGCGCGCCGAGGGAGATCGAAAGCCACGAGGCGAGGACGAACGGCAGCACGAGAGCGCCCGACGCGAACACCAGGGCGTGCAGGCCCGCAAGCACCGCGAGGCTCACGCGGGGAAGCTTCTCGACTCGAACCTCGGCGCCTGATCCGTTGCTTTCCGCCGCCATCGCGGCGCGATCCTTTGGTCCGCGCTCGCGGGAAAGCAAGCGCTCGGCGTGGAACCCGGGCTCGCAGGGGCTTTGGCCCGAGGCGCGCCGTTCACGCTCACCTTCGAGCGGCTGCGCCGGCGGGCGCGCCGCGACTGGAACCGGTTCCGGAAATCCTGCGAACCGATCGCTCCCGTAGCCCGCGCTCACCGGCAACGCCGAACGTGCGAGCCGAGCGCGCGTCTCTATTGAGCGTGAAACATGACTCGCTTTTCACGACCCGGCATACGCTCGGGTCGCGCCCGCCTCGAACCTGCCGGGTATCCGCACGACTGCATTCCTCTCGTCTGACGGAAATCGCCTCGCCGTCATCCCCCTGAATCTTGGGCCGCTGCGCGCGCGCGGCGCCCAAGAAATTCGGTGCGCATGCGTCCCGACTCGATGCTCACTGCCGCCTTCGAGAAATGAAGTCGTCGTGCTACGCCATCTGCTCGTGCTACGTCCGAGCACGAGGAGACCGCTCTCTTGTACGAAATCCTCCTGATCCTTCACTTCGTCGGCCTCGCGCTCGGCGTGGGCGCAAGCTTCGCCGGTCTCACGCTGCGCTTATCGATGCGTGAGCTGCCGCCTGCCGAACGCGGTATCGTCGCGGGGCGCTTCCGGGCGCTCGGCAAGAACGGCAGCATCGGGCTCGCCTTGCTCATCTTGAGCGGCTTCGGCATGTGGTTCACGCGAGGCATCCGCGAGACGATGGCCTTGGGCGGCGGGGCCTTTCACGCCAAGCTCACCCTGGTGGTCCTGCTGGCGGGTACCTTCGGCTACCTGCAAGTGTTGCAGAAAAAGGCGGCGCGGGACCCGTCGGGCCCGGCGATGACCCTCATTCCGAAGCTCTCGACACTATTGTTGGTGCTCGGCGTCGGTGTGATCGTCGCAGCGGTCCTCGCCTTCAAGTAGCGCCTCTCTTCCTGCCACCCGAGGAAACCATGCTTCGCGCCAAGTCCCTGCTCGGTCTCTTCGCCTCGTTCTGCTTCGGTTCCGTTCTCACGGCGGGCTGTTCCGGCCCCTCCGAGAACAACTTCAAGGCCAACCCCGAAAACGGAGGTACGGACGCCTCGGGCGGCAGCGCGGGGTCCACCTCCGGTAGCGGCGGCTCGAGCGCGGGCACCGGTGGCTCGGGAGGTGGGACACCGGCCGGCTACCTCGAGCCCTGCGCGTCCGACAAAGATTGCCGCTCCTTCTCGCTGCTGTGCGACCCGGCGCTCGGCTGCGTGCAGTGCCTCGAAGCCTCTACTTGCCCCGTGCCCGCGGAGGGCGAAGCCACCTGCAGCGCGGGCCTCTGCGGCGCCGCGGTCCCCTGCGCGACTTCGCTCGAGTGCCCCCCCGATCAGGTGTGCGACACGGCCGCCGCGACGTGCGTGGAATGCCTGACCGCGAACGACTGCGCCGACGGCGAGACGTGCGTCGCGAACGCTTGTGAAGCGGAGACCAGCTGCAAGGATCCTGCAGACTGCCCCGTGGGTCAGGTCTGCAACGTCACGAACGGGCTCTGCGTCGAGTGCGTGAGCGGTACGGATTGCGAGTCGGGCTCGTGCGTGGACGACACCTGCGTGACGCCTCCGGAGTGCACCGTTCAGGAGGACTGCTCCGGAAGCGGTCTCCACTGCAACGTCGATAGCGGCGAGTGCGTCGAGTGCCTGACGAAGGCGGACTGCGCGAGCGCCGAGAATTGTAGCGGTTTCGTCTGCGTGCCCGCGCCGCTGAACTGCGACGGTGTTCCGAAGGTGATGCTGCTGATCCCTCGCTCCGGAGCGATGTTCGAACTGCCTGCGCCCGAAGCGAACTGGTGGACGGCGGTGCGCTCGGCCCTGGTCGACGGCGAGACGCCGCTCGTCGAGAAGCACGCCGACGATTTCGACCTCGCGGCGCGCGTCTTCTTCCGTCACACTTTGGACGGCGCGTACGAATGCCCGCTCGAAGCCGAAACGATGAGCGGCGCAAACGAGTCCGACATCGCGAGCCTGTTCGACGTCGCTCAGGAAGATCACGCCGCCTCCGTGGAGCAGAAGATCAAGATCGACGCGCCGCTTCCGGAGGCGATCGCGAGCGCTGCTGCGGCGCTCGGCACCGAGGGTCGGCGCGTGATCGTGCTCCTCACCACGAGCATCCCCGACACCTGCACGCTGAACGACACGCTGTGCGCCATGGATCCGAGCGTCGCCGCAGTACAGGCCGCGCGCGCCGAAGGCGTCGAGCTCTACGTGCTCGGCCTGGGGGAGAACGACAACGTGCAGTGGGACTTCAGCGCGGTGCCGCAGGTCGGCTACACGGGCTTCCTCTCGGCGCTCGCCAACGCCGGTCGCGGCACTGCCGTCGCGGGGCCGCCGAGTCAGGAGTGCAGCGAGCCGAACTCCGCTGATTACCAGAAGAACGGCGGGGGTTCGCCGTACTTCCAGGCGCTCGAGACGGCGAGCGTCGCGAGCGAGCTCGACGAGCTCTTC
>JAEZYO010000093.1 GCA_023419055.1 Pseudomonadota bacterium
CTCCGGCGGCGCGTTCGGCCTCGGCTTGGGCGGTCTGGGTGAGCTCCTGGTGCGCGGCGATACGGACGAGACGCCGGTACGCGGCTTCGGTTACGGCGCCATCGCGGGCGTCGTGGCAGGCGGAGCATTGGCGACCCAGGCCGACCTCAGCACTTCCCGGGTGCTGCTCATCGACCTCGGGGCGAGCCTCGGCGCTCTCGGGGGTGCGGCGCTCGGGAGCCCGCTGCTCCTGGTCGAGGAAGAGGCGAACCCCACGCGCACCCGCCTCTGGCTGTCCGCCGTGGCGGTCGGCACCGTAGCCGGCGGCGCGCTCACCTACTTCGTGACGCGCGACATGGCCCCGGACACGGCGTCGTTGCCCTTCGCACCGTACGCCGGGGTCACCCCGGAGCGGGGCGGCGGCACCCGCACCGAGCTCGGCGCCTTCGGCAGCTGGTAAGCTCTCGAGAAGCGTGCCCAAGCGGATCGTCAGCATCATCGTCGCGGAGCATCAAGCCGGCTGGCGCCTCGACCGGGTCCTGCTCGCAGCCGAGCCCGAGCTCGGGCGCCGGAGGGCGAAGGAGCTCTTCCTCGACGGCGGGGTCACTTGCGCCGGCCGGCGCGCTCGCGGGGGCGACGCTGCGCGCCCGGGCGACGAGCTCCGCGCCGAGCTCGCGGACGACCTCGCGCTCCCGGAGCCCGGTGCGCCGCTCGACGTGCGCCTCGAGCTCGCAGAGCTCGTGGTCGTGAACAAGCCCGCAGGCCAGCCTAGCGCCCCGCTCGCCCCCGGTGAGCTCGGTACGCTCGCGAACGCGCTCGTGGGTCATTACCCGGAAATGGCAGGGGTTGGCTATCGCCCTCGGGAGCCCGGCCTGGTGCACCGGCTCGACACTCAGACTTCGGGGTTGCTCGTGGCGGCCCGATCCAGTGCCCAATTCAAGTTGCTCCGCCACGCCTTGACGGGCGGGAGGCTCGAGAAGCGCTACCTCGCGGTCGTCGCCGATCGGGGGCTCGCCGAGGACGGAGTGATCGACGACGCGCTGGCGCTCGATCCCCGTAACCCGGAGCGCGTGCTCCTCGCCGAGCAAGCGGGCGCGGACGCTTACCGCCGCCCTGCCACGACGCGCTTCCGCATCCTCGAGCGGGCTCGCGGCCGCCTACTGCTCGAGGTCGACGCGCCGCAGGCGATGCGACATCAGATCCGCGCTCACCTGGCCTCGGTGAATCACCCCATCGTCGGGGATCGCGTGTACGGCGGCGAGGCCGCGCTCGAGCTCGGAGCGCGCCACGCGCTCCACGCGAGCTACGTCGCGTGCAAGGGAGAAGGGACTCTACCGAGCTTCGCCGTACGCTCGGACCTGCCGGCGGAGCTCCGAGCCTTGCTCCTCCCCGCCCCCTGATCCGCGCTCGGCTTCTGCTCGAGCAGGTTCAGCACCTCCTCGAGGAGCGCCTTCGCCCCGCCCAGCGTCGGCAGCGACGGGCGCAAGATGGCCACGCGCTCCTCGGGCTTGCGACCACGAGTGAACGTCGCGGCGCGCGGCAGCGCCTGGTGCGCCGCCGAGCCCTCCCGCGCTCGCACCAGGACGTACGGCGAGAGCACGCTGCCTCCGATGCCGCGAACGACCTCGGCGCCGAACTCGACGGACGTCAGCCCCTCCAGCGCAGCCTTGAGCTTGAACAGCAGCCGAAGCTCGTCGATCGCGCCGTTCGCCTCGGAGAGGCGCCCCCAGGGGACGACCTTCGTCGCGGAGCGCTTCGAGAAGGCGCGCGAGATCCCCTGGAACAACGTCCGCGGCGCTTCCGTAGCGTCCTTCGGCAAGTCGGCCGCGCGCCCCGTGAGGAAGAGCGGCACGAGCAGCGACGAAGCGACGAAGGCCAAGAGGGCGTCGTGTGGTGACCGAGCCAACAGCCAGGCGCCGCCGCCGAGGATCCCTCCGAGGGCGAGCGTGAAGAGCACGAAACCCTCGAGTCGCGAGGCGTCGAGGAAAGCACCGGGCAAGCGCTTGCGAGGCTTCGCGAACACCTCGTTCTCCGTGAGCGGCAGCCAGCGCCCCGGACCGCGGAGAGACGGAGCAGGCTGTGGCCGCGCCATCACCGAGGCCAAAAGGCCGAGCAGCAGCGACGCCGCGCCGAGCGTCGGCTTCTCGAGCAACAGCGTGCTCCCCACGGCAGAGGCCACGCTCAGACCGGCGAGCGGTGCGCGCGCCGCGATCGAGAGCGGAAGGAGCGCCTGCGGCTTGGCTTTGCTCAGGCTGCAGGCCCGCGCGAAGCCGCGCCACTTGAAAGCCACCAAGAGCCCGTAAACTAGCGCGATCGCGCCGAGTATCCCCCAGGCGCGCAGGCGATCGAGCGCGGGCTCGGTAACGATGCGCGGCTTCTTGCCCGCGGGCGTCGGCGCCTGAGCCTTCGACGGCTCGGCGCTCGGCGCGAGCTCGCGGCCGACCACGGCGCGCCAAATGACCGCTTCGTTCTGGCCCACGTGAGGGCGCACGATCTCGAGCTCGTCCTTGTCGGGAGCGCGCCGCAAGTTGCCGATGAAGGCTCCGAACGACGCCGCGGGATCGTTGTCCTCGTAAGTCGGCAAGCTCGGGGCGGTGCCCATCGGGGGCACGCGAAAGACGACGCGCATCGCGTCGATCCCCTGCTCGAAGCGCGGGCTCTGCCAGCGAAGCTCCGCATCGGGGCCCCGGCGCTGGATCAAGCCGCGGTCGCGCAGCGCGGTGCGGTAGCGGTACGCGAAGGCGTAGCGACCGCTCCGGATCCCCTTCTCGTGATCGACCTCGAGCAGCAGAACGCCGTCATCGCGGCGCTCCACGAGGAGCGGCAGGCTGGCCGCACCTTGAACGGTGGGCGTCACGGTCGCGTCCGGCAGCGGCTCGGCGTCCGAGTCGACACCGGGGACCTCGATGCGCTTCAGTGGGCCGCCCCGAACGCTCATCACGAGCTCGCTGGTCACCACCGCGCCGCCGTCGTGATCGACGTCGACGGTGGCCCCATAGGCTCGGATCTGCGTCTCGACCCACGCCCAGGCCGGCGCCGTCGCGAGGGTGATCCCCGCGAAAGCCGCCCACCGGGCAACGGGTCGGATGATGTAGGACATTGTGGTTCGATTGCTTACACAACGGAACCGAGCCCGGCAATTTTTCGGCGATCACGCCGGCCGACCCCGTGGCCGACTCAGAAGGTCATGAGGGTCGGTACCAGGGCGGCCACATCCTGCAGCACCGCTTGTGGGACGCGCATCTCGACCCTGAGCGTCACCCCGTTCGAGGCGTCGGTTTTGACCGCCGTCAGGATCGGCGCTTTTCCGTGGTGCGGCAGCACGTCGAGGATGCGACCCGCCCTGGCGCGATACTCGGGGGCCGACAAGAACTCCCGCGAGAGCGCGCTCAGCGACACGAAACCAGCGCTGATGGCCTTGCTCGAGCGCAGCGCAGAGAGATCCTTCCGCTCGTCGAGCGTCGGCCCCTTGCCCGCTCTGAACGCGGCGATGCGCGCCGCGGCCGTCTTCTCGTCCGCGGCGATGGCCATGATGGTGCGCTGCCCGTCGCCGACAATCGCGATCACGGCCTTGAGCGTTTCTCCCTTACCCTTGCCGCCGAACTTCTCGACGAGCCCCGGGTACTTCTCGAGGAGCGCCGCAGGCAGCGTCAACACGAACGCGTTTCCACCGGGCGGGAGCCCCTTACCGGCCAAAGGCTTCATCTGCGAGGTCGGCATCGACTTCGGCTCCAGATCGAGCCGCTCACCGACGAGCTTCCGGAGCTCGCGATCGTTGACCACCGCGTGCAGGTCCTTCAGCACCTTGAGGTGCGGAGCCGGAGGACCTTCGGCCACGATCAACTGCCAGCCGAGGAACTGAGCGAACACGTCCGAAAGCGAGCGATCCTGGGCGGGCAGGGGCCCTTCGTTACCCTCTGCCTGGACGTAAGGCACCATGGTCGCGGCGAAATCCAAGAGCGCGTTCCGCACTCGATCGCGCGACGCGCGGCTCACGCGCTCGTGATCGAGGAAGCCGTCCGCCAAATCGGCTGCGGTCCGGAGCACGGGGCGCAGGCGCGCAGGGTCGATCGGATAGACGTACGAGGCGCCGGTCGAATCCTCCGGTAGCTGCCAGAAGAGCCCCGGCGGGGGCCCGGAGCGACCGTTCGCCTCCTTCAGGGTCTCGCCGAGCCACGACTTGGTGCTCTTCAGCTTGAAAGCAAAACCCAGATTGATGGAAGAGCTCGGCTCGTCGAGCTTGCCTTCGATCCGGACGCGATCGAGGTCGAGCGCGAGCGTCTGGAGCTCCCCAGCGAGCGCGTACACCGCGTCCGCGAGCGCGCGATCGAAGCCCGGGTGGTCGAGCGAGGCCTGACGGATCGCGAGCCCCGAGAGCAGGCTCAAGCTCGAGATTTGTTGGCCGTAGAGGCGCTGAATCGGTTCCGGGTTGAACTCGATTTCGAGCTCGTTCGGGCCGGTAGGAGCTTCGGGCAGGCCGCGCGTCGCGTAGGGCAAGAGGCGCTCGACGTCGGCGAACTTGGGCCCGCACACGAGCCTTGCCGGTGCCTGGCCCCGCGCGGCAGCCACCGCACAGAGCGGCTCCTCGTCGGGCGGGCTCACCTGAAAGACGCCGGGCTTGAGGCGATCGACGCTGGCGCCCATCTCCCGGAGCGTCGTCACCGCGCGCTCGAGATCGGTGAGGCCGACCGAAACCACGACGTCGAAGTCGGGCGCCGCTTGCGTCTGAGAGACGACTCCGGCGAGCTGAATCGGCGCGTCCCACGCGATGAGCTCCTCCACGCTCTTCTGCTCCTGCGGCAACACCGACCGCAGCAGCGCGCGCACCCCGAGCGGCACTCCCGCCCAGCGCCCCACGGTGTCGGCGACGTAAACGGGACGCGAGAGGCGCCCCGTCAGCACCAGGTCCCGCGGCGCCGAGACCGGCGACAAATCGACGGGCTGCTCCGCGGGCGCTTCGGCGACCTCCGACACCGCGGGCACCGGGGTCTTGGGCGGCGGCTTGCTCTCACCTCCACATGCGGTGACGAGAAGACAGGTCGCAAGAACAGTGCTTCTAGAAAGCGCGCGCATTTCGACGCGCAAGCTTACACGGCTCGCGAGTGGACGTCATGAAGCTCGACGTCCCTCGAAGTTGGACCGCGCAACCGGACACGAAAACGAGGCGAAGTGGGACTTCGAGCCCCTTCCGTGCGGGCAAGGCGCGGGTGTAAACC
>JAEZYO010000829.1 GCA_023419055.1 Pseudomonadota bacterium
ACCGAGCGGGTCGATCTTGGCCATCATGTGACCGCGGACGCGGTAGGCGCGGACCAGCGCGTCCACCTGATCCTGACGAACCGCGGCCTCGGAGACGCCGTTCAACGCGACGTGACCGTTGCCGTTCGTCTTCTGCTGGTCGAGGTAAGCGTGGCCGTTCACCTTCGCCGGGTTGAAGATCGAGGCGGGCTCAAAGCTCGGACCGAGCCGCGGCGCACGCAAGAAGTCTTGGTCGGGGCCGAGCGACTCGAAATACTCACGCCACTCGATGGGAACCGAGGCGGGATCCTTCACGTAGTCGGCGTAGAGGCCTTCGACGAAGGCCAAACTCATGGGGTTGAACGAACGTTCGAATTCGGTGGCCATGACCGGAGCGGGGGTCGTTCTTGTCCCGGTCAGAGCCCCGGTCAAGCGAGTTTTGCGGCGGTTTTGCCCAGGGCATCCGGAATTTGCGGGACACGACGCTGGATCCGGCTCAATCGCTGCAGGGTCCGCGAAAGATCTGCTTATGTTTCGTGGTGTCCGAACAGGTGCAGCGAACTGCTCGAGAGGGGTACCTCGTGACCCGCTCGGGGGGCGGGAGGCGCCTCGGATGCGCGAATGGTTCTAGCCTAGAGGTCGGAGCGGAAGCGCCGCAGGCGGAAGCGAGAGCGCCATGACCGGGATGTCTTTCGTGGTGGAGGCGGCGAAAGCGGTGGAGGCGCGGTCACCGGCGTAGTCGTCCGAAACGAAGCACGGCGCTGCGACTCCGATCACGTCGAGCTCTTCGACGTGACCGCCGGCACTGGCGACGCCTGCGGGCATCTCGTCGTCGATTCCGGCAACCATTCCTGTTCAAGGAGGAGGCGTACGGATGCGCCCGGGAGTAGGGGCTGATGACGGCGCAACCGGCGATGGCGGCGAGACAGGTAGCGCTGGAAAGACCGGTGCGCGCCCGTCGGCGGAACGGCAGCTGGCGCGCTCCAGCCTCCAGGCGCTGGCTCCCGCGGCCCATACGCAGGCGGCGGTAGCGTGTCCTCACCGGTCCCCTGCCCCGCCTTCGCGTCCTTGCAATCACCCGTCACCACGTAGCCGTAAGCCGCCGACGCACCGAAGAGAGCCAGGAAGCCGAGCCCGAACCCGATGTCCGCTTCTCGACTGCTCGGCGCGCCGCTGTACGTGCTGTCGGTCGCCGCAACCGCCGCGGCGGTGCGAACGACCTGACAAGAAGCGATGACGGTGTCGATGATCGGCGCCGCTTTGCTCTTGGTGCAATCGACCTTCGACTGCCTGGAGAGCCACTCGGGGTGATCCGGAGGCCCGTCCACGAACAAGAACGAACACCCGGAAACCGAGAAGGCGATGAGGTTCGTCAGGCGCCCAATTCGAGACGTCCTTCGCTACTCCCGCAGAGTGACGTGAAACAACTCCGCCCCCTCGCCTTCACTCAGCGCCACGTAGCTCTCAGGCAGTCCAGGCAGCGACGGGAACGGCGCCGCGTCACTCGAACACGTGGCGACGCCGCCGTTTCGGCTACGGGCGTCACCGCGAGCGCTCGGCTCACGCCCCGCCGCCAGACTTCATCGCCACCATCGAGAGCTTCCACGAAGTCGAAGTTCGAGCGTGACAGGCTCATCGTTTTCGCCTGTGGCCTGCCTGCTCGCCGACGCGGAGGTAGCCCTGGCACAAGAAGGAGTAGATTTGTTGCGTCAAGACTTCCGCGCTCTCCTCGGCGAGGCCTAGCGTGACCGCCTGGTAGAGGAGCTCCTTCAAAGCGCCGATCGTGAGGTACGCGAGGACGCGCGGCTCGCCGTCCGCGACGATGCCGAGCGTCTGACCATCCTTCAAGCTCTCGATCAGGAGCTGCACCACCGCGTCGTAGAAGCTCTGGATCTTGCGGTCGAACGCCGGGTCCACCCCCATCGCGTCGGTGAACAGCATCTTGGTCATCGTGCGCTCCGAGAGACACGCCGCGAGGATGCGCCGGATGTTTTCCCGCACCTGCTCGGAGACGGTGCGCGCGGCGTCGTCGGGATCGATGCGAACGATCGCCATCGTGAGCTGCTGAGCGAAGCGATCGATAAGGTCGGAGAAGATCGCCCGCTTGTCCTCGAAGTAGAGGTAGAACGTGCCGCGAGCGACGCCCGCTTCGGCGACGATGTCGTCGATCGTGCTCTGGTGGTAACCCCGGCGGGAAAACACGTCGCGCGCCGCGGCGAGGATCTGCTGGCGGCGCTCCGCCTTGGGCAGCTTCTCGGGCTTCTTGGGCTCGCCCTTCTTCGGTTCGGGCTTCTTCGATCTGCCGGCGGCGCGGGCCATCTCTATCGTGTCCGAGAGTTAGAGGAGGGTTACGAAAAAGACAACTGCCGGCCGCTCCGTCGATCTCGCGCAACTCACCGCCCCGCCTGTCCGACCCTGATTCAACCATGACTCTGAGCCGTGCTAGTTTTGGGGGGCTGGAGGCGGAAATGGTTCAAAGCATCCACGACGAACCTGAAATCCCCGTCGCCCCCCCAGGCGAGCTCGAGCTCCCTTGCGAGGACGACGAGAACTTGGAGACCGACCGCCACCGCCAGCAAATGGTGCTCCTGATCCAGACGCTCAAGCTCGCCTGGGCGGACCGGCGCGACTTCTACGTCGCGGGCAACATGTTCGTGTACTTCGACATCGAGCAGACGCGCGGCCGCTACTTCCGGGGCCCCGACGTGTTCGTCGTGCTCGGAGCCGCCATGAAGGAGCGGCGCTCCTGGGTAGCCTGGGCTGAAGGCGGCAAGCTTCCGAACATCGTGATCGAGCTCCTGAGCGATCGCACGCGCCACGTAGACCGCGGTGAGAAGATGGACATCTATTCCCGCGTCTGGCGCACCGCGGAGTACTACCTTTACGATCCCGTCTCCCACGAGCTCGAGGGCTATCGCCTCGAGCCGATCGGTGGCCACTACGTGAGGATGGAACCGGACGCACGAGGCGACCTCCCGTGCGCCGAGCTCGGGCTCTCGCTCGGCCTGCGACCGGCAAGCTACGAGAACACACCGGGCCCCTGGCTGCGCTTCATCGGCGCGGACGGCGAGCCGCTACCGACGTCCGACGAACGCCTCGAGCGCGAACGCGAGGATCTGGTTCGGGCACGACAGCGTGCCGAAGCCGAGCGCGAGCGTGCCGAAGCCGAGCGCGAGCGTGCCGAAGCCGCACTCACCCGAGCTGAAACCGAGCGGACACGCGCGGAAGAGCTCGAAGCGCGCGTGAAGGAGCTCGAGGCCGAGCTCCGCAAGCGCTGAATCTCGCACAGTTAGGCGTTCCGGCCCCCAAGCCCGGCCCAGCGACCGAGACAGAATGACACGGGCGTCATGTCAGGAATAAGTACGGCTTGCTTGCTGCTTGCCAGCAAGTGCGATTGAGCTGACACTCGCGTCAGTTCGAAACCGGACCGACGGCAAACCAGGCCCTCGAGGGCTGGCAAGGAGCGCGATGAGCAGCAGCGAGCTCGTGATCGGGATGGATGTTGGATCGACGACCGTCAAGGCGGTGGTGATCGATCCCGCGTCAAAAGAGATTCTCTGGCACGACTACCAGCGCCATCACACCAAGCAGCCCGAGAAGGTGCTCGAGCTCTTGCGGAACATTCTCTCGTCCTTTCCGCATCAGTCCGCGGACGCGTGGCGGCTCTACTTGACGGGTTCGGGCTCGGGGCCGCTCGCCGCGCCCACCGGCGGCAAGTTCGTGCAGGAGGTGAACGCGGTCACGCTCGCGGTCGAGCAGAAGCACCCGGACGTGCTGAGCGTGATCGAGCTCGGCGGCCAGGACGCCAAGATCATCATGTTCAAGCTGGACGAGTCGACCGGGCAGCGCACGGCGACGACGAGCATGAACGACAAGTGTGCGTCGGGCACCGGCGCCACGATCGACAAGTGCATGATCAAGGTGGGCGCAGAGCCGGGCTTCGCGACCAGCCTGCACTTCGACGACACGAAGCTGCATCACGTCGCGGCCAAGTGCGGCGTGTTCGCGGAGACCGACATCGTCAATCTCGTGAAGGCGGGCATCCCGAAGGACGAGGTGCTGAACTCGCTCGCCGACGCGATCGTGCTCCAGAACCTGTCCGTGCTCACGCGCGGGAACACCTTGCGCTCGCGCGTGCTGCTGCTCGGCGGGCCAAACACCTACCTGCCCTTCCTCAAAGAGTGCTGGCAGCTCCGGATCCCGCAAACGTGGCGTGATCGCGGCTACGACTACCCGAAGGACGTGCCGGTCGAAGAGCTGATCTTCGTCCCCGAAAAGTCGGACCTCTACGCGGCGTTCGGCGCGGCGATCTACGGCATCGCGGAAGGCGGCGAGGCGGGGCGCTTCAAGGGCGTAGCCGGGCTCGAGGACTTCATCACCAACGGCCGGCGAGCTCGCCTGGGTGAGCAGGCAGGGCCCCCGCTCAGCGCCACGGCCTGCGAG
>JAEZYO010000296.1 GCA_023419055.1 Pseudomonadota bacterium
CCAGCATCTTTCCGTTGGGTGAGAAGGCGGGCATCATGAACCCCATCCCGTCTTCTTCGGGGACCATGTCGTCGAGCCCGCTGTCGGCGATCACATCGCCGCTCTTCGTCACGCCGAGCGAGATGAACTTCGACCCGGGGACGCGCTCACCGTCGACCAGGTTCGACTGCGCTCCGAAGACGACGTACTTGCCGTCCGGAGTGAGCGCAGAGTTGGCGCCCGACTTCGTCGTCTGGGTGATGAGCTCGCCCTGCGGCAGGCTGAACGACGCCCAGGCGCGCGTCTTGCCGTAGGCCGCGGCGTAGGGCGCCTCCGAAGGCGCCGACGGATCTTCCACCGTAGCGACCAGCGTCGAGCCGTCCGCGCTCACCGAGTGACACCCCATGCAGCGCCCCTCGTTCAGCTTCTCGGGCATGGAGCCGGTGCCCGGCTGAATACGCGTGATGCTGCCCTTTCGTTCGGCGCCGATGCCGGACGCCATCCAGTAGTAGATCGCTCCGCGCAAGCTCTCCGGCGCGATCGTGAAGCTGACGCTTGCGGAGGCGTACGCGGTCTCGGACTCTGCGTCCCAGCGCGTCACGCTGAGCTCGAGGGGCTCCTTCGAGTTCGAGGCGGTCACGCGCTCCCAGACGTCTTGCGGCACGCGCGCCTGTCCCGGCGCGTCCACCGCCTGATAGAGATCGTAGGTGTAGTTCGACTGTGAGAGGCGGATCTTGTAGACGTCGCCGCTCGGATTCGGCGCGTCCCACATGATGAGCGGGGAGGTCAAACCGAGCGCGAACACCGTCTCGTCGTACGGATAGAGCAGCTCGTCCAGGGACGGATCCTGCTCGAGGTCCTCCTCGTCGAGCGCGTCGAGCACCGCGTCCGAGATGTCGCCCTCCACCTCGCGCTGGACGATCTTCACCTCGAGCGTCGCGACCGCCTCGAGACCGCCGTAGATGGCATGCAAGGTTCCCTTGCCTGCGACGAGCCCGCTCGCGGTCAGCACCGTGGGCGAACCCTGCGCGACCGAGGCCAGGTCGGGCCGATCGAACTCGAGCGCCTCCGCGCTCACCCTGCGGGTGTCGCCGGAGCCGTAAGTGGCCTTGAGCTCGAAGCTCGAGGTGTCGACGGAGTCCCCGTCGAGCACGAGGACCGCGCTCGGTGGATCGAACTCGAGCGCGCTCGGCACCTCGACGTCCCCCGCGCCCCCGATGCTGACGGTGCCGCCGCTTCCCGTCCCCGAGCTCCCGCCGGAGGCAGACTTCCCCCCGAGGCCCCCGTCCGAATCAGCCGCGGGATCTCCACCACCGCTACAACCAAGAAACGCTGCCCCAACGACGCAAGCCCCGAGCAAAGTGCTGCCCAGGAGTCGTCGTCGACCCGGAATGCGACGTGACATGGCTCGATCGTACGGTCCGCGATTCGTACCATCAAGACACAAACTTCTAGCAACAGCGTAGTCCCGGGTAGGACTTCGGCGCCGATCGACGCCTTCAGTGCCGAGCGATCTCGACTTCGACGCGCTGTCCGAGCTTCAGCGGAAGTGGCTCGCTCAACTTGATCTTCACGAGCAGGACGCGCGTATCGACGGGGCGCGAGGGATCGAGCGGCTTCAGCTGTCTCGGCACGACCTGGTCGGGGATCTCTTCGATCGTGCCGTTCCAGCGCGCACCTGTGTGTCCCTCTGCGCGGATCTCGACCGGTGCGCCCACCTTTACCCGCGCTGCGTCGAACTCTCCTACCTCCGCTTCGATTCGGAGCCGTGACAGGTCGACGATGGTGACGAGCGGCGACCCGGCAGCGAGCATCTCGCCCTCGTCCGCGAACCGCGCGGTGATCGTGCCGTCGATCGGGGCCACCAGCTTGGCCTTCTCGAGCACGACCCCGAGTCTCGCCGCGGACGCCTGCAGGGACGTCTTTCGCCCGCGCGCGGAGCGAGCGTCGTGAGCGCTGCGATCGCGAGCGGCCTTGGCCACCACGTTCTGCGAAAACAGCTGATCCGCACGGCCTTCCTCGAGCTCGAAATACTCGATGTCCGCCTGAGCCTCGCGCACTCGAGCCCACGCCTCGTGGAGCGCCGCGCGCTGCTCCTTCACGTCGAGCTCGGCGAGCAGCTGCCCCTTCTTCACGGCGTCCTTTTCTCGAACGGAGAGCGAGAGCAAGCGGCCCGACAGCTCCGCGCCGAGGGTCACCTCCGCGCCCGGGTAGGCGACGACGCGCCCCTCCGCGAGGACCCGTTCGACCTCCACGGCGGGCTTGGCCAAAGCGGCGGGGATCACGCCTTCTCCGCGGCGAAGCTTGTGCCACTCGTACGCGCCCACGCCGAGCGCGAGGCTCGCGAGCAAGAGTAAACCGGTGCGTTGCTTGATGGCGTCGATCACGTTCATGGTGGACTCCGTGTCAGGCGGCGATGCGACCGTCTTCGATGCGAATCACGCGATCGGTGACGCGCCGCACCTTGGGGTCGTGGGTCACGATCAGGAGCGCCCGCCCTTCTTTGCGCGCGAGCTCGCTGAAGAGGTCGAGGATCTGACCGGCCACCTGCGAGTCGAGGTTCGCGGTGGGCTCGTCGGCGAAGACGACGTCCGGCGACGCCGCGAGGGCGCGAGCGATGGCCACGCGCTGCTTCTGTCCACCCGAGAGATCGCGGGGCAAGAACCGCGCGCGGTCTCCAAGCCCCACGCGCTCGATCAACCCGAGCGCTTGACGACGCGCCTCGGCGCCTTCCACACCCTTCAAGTTGAGGGCGTACTCGACGTTCTCGAGCGCCGAGAGGGCCGGAAACAAGTTGAACTGCTGAAAGACGAAGCCGATGTGACGCCGCCGGAGAGCGTGCAGGCGCGCGGGGCGCGACGCCTCCACCGGCTGTCCGGCGATAGAGACGCTCCCGCTCGACGCCGACAGCAGACACCCGAGGATCGAGATCAGCGTGGTCTTGCCGGAGCCCGACGGCCCCTCGAGCGCGACGACCTCCCCGGCCCGCACCGACAGGCTCGCCCCGCGGAGGACGCTCACGGTCTCCCTTCCCTCGCGGAAGGTCTTGGTCACGTCGACGGCTTCAACGGCAATCATGAGCGCTCCTTCAGGTGCGGAACACCAAGGCCGGATCGATGGTCGCGACCTTGCGAAACGAAACCAGCGCCGAGAGCAGGCAGAGCACTACCGTTCCGACGAAGACGGTGCCGGTGAGCTCCGGCGAAATGATGAGCTTCAAATCGGCCTTCGCGATCACCGGCTCGAGCAGCTGCGCGGGCACGTAACCGAGCACGAAGCCGACGCCGGCCGCGATCGACGCTTGCTTGCCGAGCATGCGGTAAATGTCGAGGTTCGTCCCGCCGATGGCCTTCACCGTGCCGAACTCCTTCAGGTGCTCCATGGTCGACGTGTAGAGCGTCTGCGCCACCACGACGATCCCCACCAGGCAGCCCAGAAAGACCGTCAGGAAGGCGTTGAAGCCCATTCCGGTGTTCTCGATCCAGTAGCTGCGCGAGCGCTCGGCCCACTCGTCGCTCGTATAGACGTCGTTGTACGGGAGGCGCGCTCGGATCTCGCTCCGTACACGCGCGACGTCGGCGCCCGGCGCGAGCTTGACGACGATGTAGCTGCTCTTGCCCTCGAGCATGTCGGGCTGGAGCGCTTGCGCGCGCTCGAAATCCATGAACCCGAGCGGAGTCGTGGTAAAGCTCTTGGCCTCGCGCGTCGTGCCGATGATCTTGAGCCTCTGACCGAACACCTCACGGTAGTCACCGGCCGAGAACGCGCCGAAGCGGCGAGAGGCCGATTCGTCGAACATGATGAAGTCGCCTCGCTTCAGATCCCGGACGTCGCCGGACGTCACGTTCCAGGGGACGCCCCACTTCGTGAAGTCCTCCATCGCGTAGACGATCGCGGTCTCCTCCGCGCCGTTCGGCAGCGAGACCTGCATGTAGGAGAGGATGAGGTTGTCCGCGCGTTCGACCCCGGGCAGCGAACGGATCCGGTACACGTTCGACTCGGGAAACTGGTGCACGAAGTCGAGCGTCGGCGAGTTCTTGGACGTGATCCAGAGGTCGGCGTCGAGCTTTCGAATCGTGATCGTGGAGTTGTCGAGCAAGCCCACGAAGAGCCCCACCTGGACCAGCACCAACGTCACGGCGAAGGCCACGCCCGAGACCGTGATCAGGAAGCGGACCTTGTCGTAGAGCAGGGTCTTGAGACCGAGATCGACCATCAGCGCCCCTTCTTTCCGCGAGCCGCCGCGCGCCGGCTCGGCTTCTTCCAAGCCTCGGCGAGCACCTTCTCGAGCTTCGGCATCGCGCTCGCGGGGTCCCGGAGCAGCCCGTTCATGGCGACCGTGAGGGCCGCACGAGCGAGCTCTTCCCTCGGGAGCATCGGCAACCAGCCCTGCTCTTTGGGGAGGTTCAGGTCGAGCGCCGCCACGCCGTGCACGATCGCCCACATCGTCTGAGCGACGAGGTGAGGCTCGTCGAGCTCCTTCCGCAACTTGCCTGCGCGCAAGAGCTCTTCGACCAGCGCAAACAGCATGACGTAGGCGTTCTGCGCCGGATCCATCGCCTCGTCGCCTTCGGGCGGCTGCGGCGGCGCCTCGGTCAAGAACATCAAGCGAAATTGCTGCGGGAACTGGCGAGCAAAGTCGAGGTACGCGAGCCCTACCCAGGCCAGGCGCTCGACCGGATCGGCGACGTGGGCGATCTCGAGGAAGCGCTGGGCGAAGGCCGCGAAGTCTTGCCGGCAGAGCTCGCGAAACAGCGCTTCCTTGTCGGCGAAATGACCGTAGAGCGCGGTCGCCGAATACTCGATGCGCTTCGCGATCTCGCGCATCGTGACGGCCTCGTAGCCGCGCTGCGCAAACAGCTCGCGCGCCGCGTCCAGGATCTTCTGCCGGAGCTCTTGGCGTTCACGCTCGCGGCGCTCGCTGCTGCCCATAACGACGTTGATCTAGTTAACAACGTTAAGAACGTCAACGGCGTTAGGATCTTCTTAAGAATCCCCGCCCAACGACTCCGAGGAAGGCAATGAATTCCGAGACTTGCTCGGAAGTTCTAGGCGCTGTCCCCCGAGCCCTGCGTAAGATGCCCTGGTGTCCGCCGATCGGGTCCTTCTGTTCGTGTACGGCCTCGAGCTCGAGGGTGAGCGCGATCACGATCTCCTCGCCGGGTCCGAGCTCGTGGGCGTGGTGCGAACCCTACCGCGCTACACGCTCGCCGACCTCGGGGTTTATCCGAGCCTGATTGAGGGCGGCGCCGTCGCCGTCGTCGGAGAGCTCTATCGCGCCGACAAGCAGGTACGCTTCGCCTTGGACGTGAAGAAGGAGTGTCCCGTGCTCTTCCGCCGGGGCAACGTCGAGCTCGAAGGCGGTGTGACCGCGGAGACCTACTTCATGCGGGAGGAGCAGGTGCGCGGGAAACGCCGCCTCAAGCAAGGCAGCTGGAAAGAGCGCTTCGCCCCGCGTCCGCGAGCCGACGTCGGCGGGCCGATCGTCAGCTACGCGCGCAAGCGCTTCCTCCGCTGAGCGGCTGGCTCTTCGACCCGGCAATCACAAGCTGACACGCTCGGGTGGGGTGACGTCACTCGACCTCACCCATCCTGAGCCTCGGTACGGTGGCGCTCAGCGCCGGCGCCAACGACTTCCGCTTCCGCGTCTCGGGCAAGAACGCCGCCAGCACGACTACGATCTCTTCTTCGACGCTGTGAAGCTACAGAAGCTTTGAGCGAAGCTCCCTCACGCTCGACGGGTGAGCTCGAGCGCGTAGACCAGAAAGCGCCTCTCGTTCCCGTTCAACCAGAGCCAGGCAGCGAGCGGCGGAGACAGCGTCGCGTAGCGTGCGAGGAACGGATCGTCGCGCGCGGTCAGGGCCAAAAGCTCGGGATTTACGGCATAAATCAGGTTTCCGGTGCGAGAAAGCTCGGGCAATAGCCCGAGCTTGTCGCCTTCCGGCTCGAGCTCCGCGAGCGGGTAGGTCTGGTCCGAGACGAGATCCGAGACCAGGAGAGCGCGACCTGCCGGAGCCGCCAGACGAACGAGCGTCCGGAGGTGCGCGAGGTTGAGAAACTGGCGCGCCGCCTCGAAGAGGCGGTGACGATCCGTCAAAGTTTCGACGACGGCGAGCTGCATTTGAGTGAGGAGGCACGTCGAGGCCACCACGTCGAACGGCCCCGGCAGCGTCCCTGCAACGCCGCGTGCGACGGCGTCCGGAAACGCCATCAGCTCGTCGGGAGTGACCTCGAAGCGCTTCCAGGCCTCGAGCCGCCCCAGCATGCCGGAGAGGTCTACGGGCGCGTGCAGCCGCAGGCGTTCGCGAACTCCCGGCTCCTGGCGCTCGCTAGCGGCGTGGAGCGCGTCGCGATCGAGATCGACCAGATGGATCTCGCCGTACACTCGAGCGAGCTCAGGAAAGTCGAGGTCGTGGCCGTTCCCGGCTCCGAGTACGCAAAGCCGGCCCACGCCGGATGAGGGAGCGCGTTCGACGAGGAGGCGGGTCAACGCGCGTCGATGACTCGCGAACGCTTCTGCATGCGACAGGGCGCTTCGATTCGAAGCACGCGAGAGCTCGATCTGTCGCTCGACCAAGGAGCCCTTTCGAGAATTTTCCGGTGCTGACAACTTGGCTTTCCGAGGGGCGGACCAGGCCTAGGAGTAGAGTCGCTCGATCGAGCCTCGAGTGTTCA
>JAEZYO010000903.1 GCA_023419055.1 Pseudomonadota bacterium
CTTCGACGAAGCCGTGCGACTGATGAACCGCGAGAACTTCCACGAGGCTTGTCCGAAGCTCGAGGCGAGCCAAGATCTCGACCCCGGGATCGGAACGCTGCTCTATCTCGGCGACTGTTACGAACACCTTGGTCGCCGCGCGAGCGCGTGGGCGACGTTCCGGGACGCGGAGTCGCTGGCCCGCTCGAGTGGTCAAGCCGCGCGCGCCGACCTCGCGGCGACGCGCGCCAAGGCGCTCGACGAAAAGCTTTCGCACCTGACCATCTCCGTGCCGGTGCACGCTCGCATCGAGGGGCTCCTGGTCCGACTGGGCGATCGCACGCTGTCGAACGCCAGCTTCGAGCAGCCGTTTCCGATCGACCCGGGTCAGCAGGTGATGGAAGTCACGGCTCCCGGACATCAGCCGTATTACCGGACTCTCGTCGTGACCGACGACGGCCCGCACGACTATCGTCTGGTCGTGCCCACGCTGCTACCCGCGCCGACCAGCGATCGCGGCACCACCATGCGCACTCTGGGCGTCGTCACGGGAGCCGTGGGCATTGCGGCCGTCGGTACCGGCGCCGTTTTCGGGATCCTGGCGGCCGAAAAGAACGCCGACGCGGTGCGTTATTGCCCCGAAGATCCGAAAGGGTGCAGCGAGCGAGGCGTCGAGTTGCAAGACGACGCCGAGAGCTTCACTACCGTCGCGAAAAGCAGCCTTGCAGCGGGTGGTGGTCTGATCCTGACCGGTATCGTGCTCTACGTCGCCGCGCCGTCGGACACGGAAAAGGAGCGCGCGGCCGCGCTGAAGCGGGTCAAGCTCTCGCCGCTGCTCGGAAGTCGGTGGGGCGCGTCCGTCAACGCCTCGTTCTAGCAGCAGCGACTCTTCGAATCGCACCGAGGGGCTTCTCCTCGCGGAGCGCCGCGAGCTATGCTCGGCCGCATGAACGCGTTGCGCGATCCCCGGCGGGGGAAGAGGGTCTGGTGCGCGCTGTCCTTGGTTTCGGCACTGGGAGTCATCGTGAGCTGCGGCTCGGACGACTCCGACGACGGAACGACCGGCAGCGGTGGTAGTTCTGGGAGCGCGGGTGGGAAGGGAGGGTCCGCGGGCACGAGCTCGAGCGGTGGCAGCTCCGCGGGCACGACTTCGAACGGTGGCAGCTCCGCGGGCACGACTTCGAGCGGCGGGAGCTCCGCGGGCACGACTTCGAGCGGCGGGACCAGCTCGACCGGGGGCGCCGGCAACGGCGGTAGCTCCGCAGGTGACGGGGGAAATGGTCAAGGCGGAACCCCAGGATGCGAACTGACGGCGTGTTTGCGCCCGTATCAGTGCGTCGAGGAGTGTGGGGGACCGGTGCTCTCGAGCACCTGTTGTCCCTGTGAGCCCCCCACGTTCGATGCCTTCACCGAGTGCCGCGGCGACGGCGGCAGCGGCAGCTAACGTCGCGCCAAAGGGCGTCAGAAGCGCTCGATGGACTTCAGGAGCTCGGGCACGAAGTGCGTCCGCGGGCGAATCAAGGTCGTTCGCGGCTTGCCGGTGGGGATCCGCACGAGCGTCGATAACTCCCGCTGCGGAACGGCGCTCATCGGATCGTCCTCGAAGCGGTACTCGTAAGCGTCGCCGGAGCCCGATTGAGCCATGGCGGTCGCGGGTAGCAACGCAGCGGCCGAGGCCGCGAGGATCAGAGCGTAGACCTTCATGAGCAGCACCTCCACGCTCATGGACGCAAGGCCCCGATCGATTCTTTGGAAGAATCGTCGAGGTTCAGGCGGCGAGCAGCTCGCGTTCGAGGATCGGCAACACTTCTCCGGCGGGGGCGTCGACCAGCACGCTCGCTTGAGGGTCGCCGCGCGAGGGCCCGAGGTTCACGATACCGATTGGGGTGCCGCGCTCGGAAGCGCGCTTCACGAAGCGGTACCCGGAGAACACGGTGAGCGAGGAGCCGACGACGAGCAGGGCTTCGGCTTCGTCCACCCAGGCGTACGCTCGTTCCACGCGCTCACGGGGCACGTTCTCGCCGAAGAACACGACGTCGGGCTTCATCGGGCCCCGGCAATCCAGGCAGCCCTCGAGCTCGAATTGAGCGCTGAGCTCCGTGGGGAGCTCGGCGTCGCCGTCCGGCGCCGCCTCCGCGAAGCGGTCGAGCCAGCCGGGGTTGCTCGAGAGCAGGCGAGCCTGGAAGTCGTCGCGAAGCTCGAGCCTGCTGCAGGCGAGGCAGCGCACGTCGCTCAGCGCGCCGTGGAGCTCGATCACCGATCGGCTCCCGGCCGCCCGATGCAAGCGGTCGACATTCTGCGTGACGAGGCCGCGGATCAGACCCGCTTGCTCGAGGCGCGCGAGAGCCTGGTGCGCGCCATTCGGACGCGCCTGAGCCAGCTTGTGCCAGCCGATGACCGCCCGCGCCCAATAGCGCTGCCGAGCTTTCGGGTCGTGGATGAATTCGCGATACTGCACCGGGTTTCTGGCGCGCCGGGCCGTACCTGGCCCGCGATAGTCGGGAATGCCGGACTCGGTGCTACAGCCGGCTCCGGTCAGCACCACCAGGCGGCGCCCCGCGAGCAAACTGACGAGACGATCCAACATGCCGAACGATTCTAGTCGAGTTGCGAACAGCCGCACGTTGAGGCTCCTCTGGGCCAGTATTTTCTCGTCGCTCGGAATCATGGCGGGCTTCGCGGCGATCTTGCCGCCGCCCGAGGGCGAAGCCGACTCGACGCTCGTTCTCTTGCTCGCGGCCGTAGCGCTCGGGAACGCGGTGATGAGCTTCGTCTTGCCGGAGATCGTCTACCGCGCGGGCGTGCGGCGCGCGAACATTCCCGTGGACGAGGTGCCCGACCCGAACGCCCCGCAAGGCTTCGCGGGCGCTACCCGGGTGCGGATCTTTCGCGATCCGGGCGCCGCGCGCGCGCTCGCGCGCCTCCACTTTCAACAGACCTTCATCCTCGGCCTCGCGCTCTCGGAGTCGGTGGGGCTGCTCGGGTTCGTGCTGAACCGTATGGGCTTCTCGTTCCTTTTCACGCTGCCCTTCTTCTTGGCTTCCGGCGTCTTGATCGCCGTCCGATTTCCCACGGAGGGCGTCGCGGAGCGCCGGCTCGCCGCGACGCTCGGCGCGCGCTTCCCGCATTGAGCTCGTCTGTCCCCGGCGCTTTCCCGGGCCTGTCCCTTGGTAAATCCGGGGCCTCGACTAGCCTTGTGCACATGAGTCGTGCGCCTTACGTCAGCTTCGCCGTCCGCCCCGAGTCGCCAGGCCGACGCCTCGGTTCTCGTGACGTGATCGAGGCCCTGAGCCAGGAGCTCGCGCTCGGTCGCCTGCCGGTCGGGAGCCGTCTGCCGCCGGTGAGGGTGCTCGAGGCGCAGCTCGGCCTTTCGAAGAACACCGTTCAAACCGCCTATGACGAGCTCGTCGCGCGCGGGTTGCTAGAGACCCGAGAGCGAGAAGGGGTGTTCGTCGCCGCGCGCTCCGAGGCGCAGGGCGTCCCGCCTGCGTTCCAGGCGCCGGAGCCGAAGCTGCGGCCGGCGCCGGAGATCGGTCCGACGCGGATCCCGCGCGACGGGATCACGCTCTCCACCGTGTTCGTGGATCCCGAGCTCTTGCCGCGCGAGCGCCTCGAGGAGTGCGCGCGGTCGGTGCTGAAAGAAGGCCTCGCACCGTTCTACGACGCGCAAGGCCACCCCGGCTTGAGAGAAGCGATTGCGCGGCGACTGCGCTCGCGCGGTATGGACGTCGACGCGGACGAGGTGATCGTCACCTGCGGCTCGCAGCAGGCGCTCGACATCGTCGCCCGGGCCTCGGAGGTCCGGCGCGTGGCGATCGAGTCGCCCACGTACGCGCACGCGAAGCTGCTGTTCGAGAACGCGGGGATGAGCGTCACGAGCCTGCCTTTCGACCCGTTTCGAGGCATCCCTCTCGACGAGTGGGAGGAGGAGATCCGCCGATCTCGTCCGGGTCTGCTCTACAACATCACGAGCTTCCAGAACCCGACCGGGTACTCGTACTCCACGCACGAGCTCACGAGCTTGCTCTCGATCGCCGAGCGGTACGGCGCCGCTCTGCTCGAGGACGATTGGGGATCGGACATGCTCTCGGGCAGCGAGTATCGCCCGATGCTGCGCCTGCTCGGCGGCAAGAACGTGCTCTACGTGAACTCGTTCACGAAGAAGCTCTGGCCCTCGATGCGGGTCGGCTTCATCGTCGCGGCGCCGCACTTGGTTCCAGCGCTGATCGCGCAGAAGCGCCTGAGCGCCCTCGGCAACCCCTGGTTGACCGAGGCGACGGTGGCCGAGTTTTTGGAGCGCGGCTACTACGACGCCCACCTCGCGTCGTTGCAGCGCGAGCTCGACGCCCGCTACGCCGCCTGCCTCCTGGCGCTCTCCGAGCTCATGCCCGCAGGCGTGCGCTGGACGACGCCCGGCGGGGGGCCCACTCTCTGGCTCGAGCTGCCGCGCAGCGTCGATCTCGAGAAGCTGCGGGAGCGCTGCGCTGCGCGAAGGGTCGCGATCGAGTCCACGCGAAACGCATTTTGCGGGTCACCCCACCTTCACGGGTTCCGCGTGTCGTTCGCCTTCTCCCCGGTCGCGACGCTGCGGCGCGGGCTCGAGATCCTGGCCGAGGAGATCGCGCGAGCCTGATCACCCGGCCTTCGCGGCGCGCGGGGCGCTGCGCGAGGGTGGGGTGCTCGTGCGCTCGCGGTCACGGCGGGCGGCTTCTACCAGCGTGCGCAGCGACTCGCGGGTCACGCCGAGGCGTTCGGCGGTGAGGCGCGCGAGCGACGTCGTCGCCACGCCGGGCACGAAGCGGTAGGTGGGGTGCTGCTCGCCGTCGAGCTCTACCTGCAAGAACTCGAGTCCCGGAACTGGTCGCTCGTCCCTTAGGTGCTCCGCGAAGTGCAAAAAGTGGGTGCTGATGAAGGCCTGCGGCTCGAGCTCCGCGAGAAGCTCGAGCACGACGCGGAAGATCTCCTCGGCCTCCGAGGGGTTGGTGCCGGAGCAAAGCTCGTCCAGCACGACCAGGCCGCCCACGCACAGCTTCTCGAACAGGCGCCTAATACGTAGGAGCTCCGTTCCGAGCCGTCCCTCGCGCTGGTCGCTCGCCACCTCGTCGACGATGGAGACGAAGAGCCCCTGACGGAACCCGAGCTTCGCGCTCGCCGCGGGGACCAAGAAGCCACTTTGCGCGAGCAGCTGGGCGAGCCCCACCGCTTGCAAGAGCCGCGTCTTCCCGCCCGAGTTCGGGCCCGTGACGATCACGAAGCCCGAGCTCTCCGCGGACACGTCGCACGGGCGCGGCGCGTGCTCCTCCAGTAGCAAAAAGGGATTGTAGAGCGCCCGGAGCTCGAAGCCGGCCTGGTCGTCGCCGGGCTCGGCGAGCTCCGGCAGACACGTCTCGAGCCCGGAAGCCCGAGCGAGCTCCGCGAAGCCGAGGGCTCCGAGGTAAAACTCGAACGCCGAGAGCAGCTCGAACGCGTCCCGCACGAACGGCTCGATCCCGTCGAACACGCCGTTCACCAGGCGGCCGAGCACCTCGGCTTGGCGGACGTGGTACCCGCGGAAGAGGAGCCGGAGGCGCGTGAACAGGCGCCGCCACGGGGACGTGTAGTAGCGGTTGCCTGCGTTCTCGGAGGCTTGAACGATCTCGAAGCCGCGCAGCTGGCCCTCGTAGCCGAGCGTCAGCCTGACCTGCACCGTGGCGAGGTGTCCCTCGTGATCCAGGAGCTGAACCAGGTTCTCGTACGCGGCGTCTCCGCGCACTCCTTGCGCGAATTCGCCGAGGCGCCGCAGGCCAGAGCGGCTATTTCTGAACCCATCGCAGAGGAGGTCGATGCAGCGCTTGGTGGCGCGCAAGATCTCGAGGCGGCGCGCGACGGGATCGAAGTGCTTTCCCGAGTCGGACGACTCGAGCAAGGTGAAGAGCTCGCGCAGACAGAGATAGCTCTGCTCGAAGCTCTCGCGCAGCGCGGGCGTCCCGAGCAGCTCCGTCAATACACCCTGGCGGAAGCGCACCACCGCGGGATCCGACGGCGGGAGGGAGAGCAGGCGGGTGAGCCGCGGCTCGTGCGGGCGAAACGTGCGAGCGCCGATCCGAAAGGTCGAGCAGCGCGTCACGAAATCGGAGACGAACAGGTCGCGCGCGAAGCACTCCGGAGAAAAGTGGCTCGGCTCGAGCAAAGCTCGGTCCACGATCTGATCGAGCGCGTCGCGATCACCGCCGCTCGCGAAGGCGAACACCAGCGCTTGCGACAGGGCGCGCGCGTCGAGGCGACGCTTGGGCTCGGGATGCAGCAGGTCGGGGGGGGTCATGCGCGAGCCGGCTCGAAACCACAGCGTAAGTCATCCTCGAGCGACTTTCACGGCGGCGCGGGTCCCGTAGCGCCGGCGTCGGATCTTGAGCTCCGATCCGGGGACCCGGGAAATTTCCTCACGCCGTCAGGGTGAGGGCGACCTTCTCGAGAGCACGTAGAAGAAGTCTCGGTCGGAAGGTCGTTCGACGTACCCGCGCCCCTGGAACTCCATCCCGGGGATGAGCGTCGACGTGACGGCGAGGGCGCCGTCCTTTTCTCCGAACAACAAGAACCGAGTCCAGTACCAGTTTATGTCGAGCTCCGCTCCCACGCTCGCTCCGGCCGACAGGAGCGCCTTGGCCAACCACTTGGGGCTCGCCTCGTCACCCACCGCATAGAAGAGGAAACGGCCGTCCTCACTCACTCCGACCGCGGAGCGGCGGCGCGTGACCACGTCCTTTGCCTTTCCGCCCCAAGGCTTCTCGTCGCCCGCGGCAAGCTTCGGGTGCAGCGTGCCGTTCTCGAACAGACACGGAGGGGTCTGCCGATAAGCCTCGAGAGTGTCGACGTCTGCCGGCATGGTGCTCGAGAGAGTCACCTTACCGTCCTGAGCGACGCGGACGGTGCAGCCGCCCTCGCGCGCGGGAACGACCGAGATGCCGCTCCTGTACATGCCCCAGCGCCCGTGCTCCGGCTTCCACCCTCCGTTGAAAACGGCGATGAGGGCTTCTTGCCGATCCGGCGGTACGAGCCCGCGCCCGGACAGCTCGACCTTCGGGGCGTCTTCGGTGCCCGGCGTGTAGCCGATTCGAGCGCGGCAGAGGTCGATGGCCGCGACGGTGACGGTAACGAACCGGCTCGCCGGGTGCGGGTGGAGGCGAGTCTGGTGAAGAGCGGCCTCGCCCGATCCGGCGCGATCGCCTCTTTCCGGATCGCCAAGCCTGGTCCAGACCCCGTCACCGGCGCTCGCCGTGGCGGGCTCGAGCGTGGTCACGTCGGCAGGCGCCGAACGCGCCGGACAGCTCGGACTGGGGAGCGCTGGGGGCGCGCTTGCGGCGTCTGCGGAGGGCGCCGGAGCGCTCGCAGACGGAGCGGGAGCGGGCGGAACCGGCGGTGAAGGAGGGGCCGTCTTCGCAGGCGCGCTCGGCGGCGGGCTGCCGCACGCGAGCACGCAAAGCGAACCGATCCCGGCGATCTCGCGAAGAGTCACGCTTACGATTTTTGGCCGCGGCGCGCCGCCTGTCGACCGCCCGCGACTCACGGAGTGGGCTCTGCCGGGGGCGGAGCCGGGGCTGCCGGAGCCGCAGGCTTGGCGCCGCCAGCCGGCTTCTTCTTTTTCGTTCCGCAGTCGCACTCGGTGAAACCCGTCCCGTCGGGAAGGCAGGATTGACCGCCCTTGCAGGCGCCGGGCCCGACGCACTCCTGGGTCGCATTCGGCACACAGACCTGCGGGGGGCCCGCATCCTCCGCGCTCGCGTCCGGCTCGGCGGGCGGCGGCTCGGGGGGCTTGCCCGAGAGATCCTGCTTACCGAGCTCTGCGCCGATGCGCTCGAAGATTTGGTTCACGAGCCCCATGATGATCGGATTCGCGAGGTCCGCCCGCACCACCTCCTGGGGCGCGACCGTGGTCTCGTCGAGCGCGATCACCGCGACGCCGTCCGCGGTCCGCTTGAGCGTGAACTTCCAACGCATCGCGACCCGGACCGCAGAAGCGCTCGTCGGCGAAGGCGCTTGCTGGAAGCCGACCAGCGCGTACTCCGCGGTGTAGGTCGCGTCTTGAGCGCCCGGCTTCATGAACTTGCCGAGCGTCCCGACCAGGCCCTGACCCATCGACTGCTGCAAGTTGTCGATGCAAAAGTCTCGATGACCTTGCAGCGGCGAGCACACGCGCCCGGCGGGCACGTCGAACACGACCACCCGCACGGTCCCTTCCTGAAGCTTGGGATAGAGCGTGGGCGTCGGCTCCGTGGCCGTGGCTTTGATGATGTTGACCCCACAAGCGTAGGCGAGGGGAAGGCATGCGGCGAAGGTCACGCCGATCAAGAAGCGCCGGAATCGCATCGGGCGAAACGATAGCCGCACTCGTTCGGATCCCGCAACTTGCTCGATATCGGCGTGGAATTTGGAGCGCCTGTTGGCCGAGACCCCGCTTTCGGGCAAGCTCCGGGCGCGTGAAGCGCTTTTTTCTGGTCGGGTGTGCATTGGCGATCGTCGGTTGTTCGGACTCGGACGACGAAAGTCCGTTGCGCGAGGATCCGGAGTTCTGCGATCCGGGGAGCGGAGATCCCTTCGCGCCGATCGAGGAGCCCACCTCCGAGCCGCTTTCCGAAGAGGTCGTCGACGCGAGCAGCTGCGGCGCGGTGGAGCGCGAGTTTCCGATAGAGGGGGCGAGTCACGTCGCCGACTGCAGCTCGGTGACTTACGGCAGTAATCCACCTTCCAGCGGGACCCACTACGAGCATTGGGGAGCGTTCCGCGTCTACGACTCGGCGCTGCCGCGCGGCTTCTGGGTGCACTCGATGGAGCACGGCGCCGTCGTGCTCGCGTACTCTTGCCGGGATTGCGAGGACGAGGTCGCGAGCGCGCGCGCGTTCATCGACAGCTTGCCAGTCGACCCGCTGTGCTCCGGCGCCGGCCCCTCTCGACGCATCATCTTGACGCCGGACCCGCTGCTCGAGACGGCGTGGGCGGCTGCCGCCTGGGGGCACACCCTGAACGCCGATTGCTTCGAATCCGAGATTTTTCGCGCGTTCGTGGAAGCGCACTACGGCGCCGGCCCCGAGCAACTCTGCGCCGACGGCGCCTTCACGAGTCCTTGAGCGAAAGCTCGCGCGATCCGAGGAGATCGCCCAGGAAAGGCTGCTCTCGCGCGTCGCTGAGCTCGAGCAACGCGCGGGCGATGCCCTCGCGCGTCGCGTGCGGGGGGATCCCGACGAGAGCCCAGCGGCGACCGTCTGCGCCCGCGGCGCTGCCGCTCTCGACCACCAGATCGCGCCGGCGAGGATAAACGGCGACGGTCATCTTCGGTCGCAGCACGCCGAGCACCCTCATGGCGTATGCGATGCGATCGAAGCTTTCGCTCGAGCGAGCTTCGAAGCGCCTATCCGCGATCGTCGCATGGTGGGAATCGGGCCGAACCGCCATCGTCGCCATTGTGAGACGCGGGCTCGGCGACGCAAGCAACTGGGCGTGAGAGCAAGCAAAAGCCGCGCTGTTTACGCGTGCGTGCGCGCTCGCGTCGCGCAACGAAAAGGATCTTGACGATCGCGCCGGCGGTCGCTGTATTGCGGATCGAGTGCCGATACATACTCCGCATGTGTCCTTTGCTGAGCATGCGGAACCGGTTGCAGAAATCCGAGTCACACGGTACTTTCGAGTATGCCGATGCGCCGCTTGAGCCATGTACCGCTGGCGTTGAGTCTTTTCTTGCTCGCCGGGTGTGATGACGGCTCCGTGCGCTACGGCAAGCCGGTCGCGAAGACCGCCGTGCACACGAGCTCGGTCGGGTACCTGCCGGAACGCGCGAAGAAGGCGAGTTGGGTCGGCGCCACGGCAGACTTCAGGATCCTGCGCGAGGACGACAGCGTTGCCTTCGAGGGGGTCGCGAGCGAGCCGATGAACGCGACCGACTCCGGAGAGCTCGTGCGCGTCGCGGACTTCAGCGAGCTCGAGGAGCCGGGGCGCTTCCAGCTCGTCGTGGACGGCGTGGGCAAGTCGCCGCTCTTCGACATCGGCCCCGACGTCTTCGTCCGACCCCTTCAGGTGACCATGGACGGCCTCTACGGACAGCGCTGCGGCGTGGCGGTCGAGGTCCACTCGGGAGACGACGTCTTCAAGCACGGCGAGTGCCACAAGGGCGACGCAACCGTGGTGCACGTGGGCGGCGGCGAACCGCAGGACGCGAGCAAGGGTTGGCACGATGCGGGCGACTACGGCAAATACGTCAACAACGGCGCCTTCTCGCTCGGCATGATGCTCCAGGCGTTCGAGCAGTGGCCGGACAAGTTGAGCGCGCTGGAGCTCGCGATCCCCGAGGCGGGCGGCGCCATGCCCGACTACCTCGACGAGTGTGCGTTCCAGCTCGCCTGGCTGTTCGGCATGCAGCTCCCCGACGGCAGCGTCGCGGATCGCATCACGACTCAAAGCTTCGACGCCATGATCGCGCCCGAAGCGTCGGGCGCGCCGCGCCGGCTGTCCGAGGTGAGCACGGTCGCGACGGCCGACTTCGCCGCCGTCATGGCTCAGGCGGCCCGCGTCTACAAAGCGTACGACGAAGATCTCGCTGCTCGCGCGCTCGAGGCGGCGCTCCGCGCCCAGGCCTTCCTCGATGCGACCCCGACGACGATCGCGTTCGATACCAACGGTTACACGGGCGGCTATACCAGCGCGGACGTCGACGATCGCTTTTGGGCTCACGCCGAGCTCTGGGTGACGACCGGGGAAGCGAAGTACCTCGAAGCCTTCGAGGAGCGCGCACCGACGTTCCACGTTCGCAACAACTTCGACTGGCCGGACCTCGGTAACATGGCCATTTTCGCGTACGTGCTGTCCGAACGCGACGGCAAGAGCGAGGCGATCGTCGAGCAGTACACGAACGAGATCGTCAAGAGCGCGGACGCGCTCGTTCAGGGTGCCGAGGCGCACGCCTACGGTCGTTCGCTCGGCGGCATGTACTACTGGGGCATCAACGGCGTGCTCGCGCGCACGACCATGAACTTGCGCGTCGCCGAGCAGATGACTGGCGAAGTCAAGTACCTCGACGCGGCGGTCGCGCAGCTCGATCACCTCTTCGGGCGTAACTTCTACGGTCGCTCGCAGATCACGGGCGTGGGCGCGGCGCCGCCCCTGCATCCGCACCATCGGCCCTCCGTCGCGGGCGGTAAGCCGTGGCCCGGGCTCCTCATCGGCGGCCCGAACTCGAGCGTGAGCAACACCGCTCCGGCGACGACCTGGAACGATTCGTCCGGCGACTACGAGACCAACGAGGTCGCGATCAACTGGAACGCCGCGCTCGCCTACGCTCTCGCCGGCTTCTTGCCGTAATCATTCACCGGAGCCCAGGGGCTCCGCGACTCGAACGCGCGCCGGGCCGCGAGCGTTGGCCCGGAAGTCGGGCGCTTGCGGACCTTTGCGCGGTCATTCGCTCGAAGCGTGACAAAACGTGCCGGGTGGGGGTCGCCGAAGGGCCTGCCTTGATTTAGGCTCATGGCCCCCATGGCGAACCCCACCGCTACGATGAGCACCTCGCTCGGTGATTTCACCGTCGAGATCTTCTCCGACAAGATGCCGGTCACGGCGCAGAACTTCATCAAGCTCGCGAAGAGCGGCTTCTACGACGGGCTGCACTTTCACCGCGTGATCGACGGTTTCATGATCCAGTTCGGCTGTCCCCACAGCCGCGATCCGAACAGTCCGCGCGCCGGCACCGGCAATGGGCCGGACGGTACCATCCAGGACGAGCACCCCGCGGACGCGAAGCTCTCGAACGAGCCCGGGACGCTCTCCATGGCCAACACGGGCCGACCGAACAGCGGTAGCTGTCAGTTCTTCATCAACACGGTTCACAACGCGTACCTCGACTGGTTCACGCCGGGTCCCTCGAAGCACCCCGTGTTCGGCAAGATCACGAGCGGGATGGATGTCGTCAAGAAGATCGAGAAGAGCCCGACGGACGGGCGCGATCGTCCGACCACCCCGGTCCAGATGATCAAGGTCACCATCAACGAGTGATCCGCTTCTCGGCGGAGCCGAGCGCGCGCCGCTCCCGCGACGTCCTCGGCTCCGCGAGCGACATCACCCAGCTGGTTTAGAGAGCGGGAGCCAGCTCAGGACGACCTGGATCATGCGGTCCCAGTACTCCCAATCGTGGGCGCCGGGACCTTCCTCGTAGGTGTGCTCGACGCCGAGCGCGAGCAGCTCTTCGTGGAACTTCACGTTCTCCGCGTAGAGGTAGTCTTCGGTCCCGCAGCAATAGAAGAGCTTGGGGCGAGGTCTGCCAGAAGCCACCAACTGCTCGGCGAGCCGCAGCGGCTGGAAGGCCGCCGCGCCCTCCAGCCCGCCGAAGGCGAGCGCGTAGTCGGGGATGCCGCGCGCGGCCACGCCGGTCAAGTCGCACACCCCCGAGAGTGACGCGACCGCGGCGTACTGCTCCGGTTTCTTCAGGCCGAGCAGCGTGGCGCCCAGGCCGCCCATCGAGAGCCCCGCGGCGAAGGTCTGCTCAGGGCGCGCCGAGAGGGGGAAGAACTCGCGCGCCTTCTGCACGAGCTCGTCGCTCACGAAGTCCCAGTAGGAAAGGCCGTGCTTCATGTTCACGTAGAAGCTCCGGTGCACGTTCGGCATCACTACCGCGAGCCCGAGCGGCGCCACGTAGCGCTCGATCGAGGTCCGGCGGAGCCAGATGGTCTCGTCGTCGCTCAGGCCGTGCAGCAAGAAGAGCGTAGGGTACCGAGCGCCTTCCGTCCGGGCGCTCCCCCGGAGCCCGATTTGCCGGTTGGTCGCCTCGGGCAGGATGACCAGCATCGAGCTCGACATTCCGAGCGTTTCCGAGAAGAACTTGCAGTCGATGAGTGCCATGAAGAGCACCTCCGCCCTTTTCGGGAAGCGCGGCCGGCGATTTCAGGTTAGAAAGGCCGACTCGCCGGATCAACGGGTTACTTATCGATGAAAGACTTGCTGAAGACCTCGGATCTGTCGCGTGGTGACCTCAAGTATCTGCTCAGTCGCGCGCAGAAATTCAAGGCTCGGCCGCACCAGCGGCGGAGCGTGCTCGCCGGAGAGAGCGTCTGCCTCTACTTCGCCAAGCCGTCGACGCGCACCCGGATCTCGTTCGACGTCGCGGTGACGCGCCTCGGCGGCTCGGCCATCGCGCTCGGGCCGAACGACCTCCAGCTCGGTCGCGGTGAGACCATCGAGGATACGGCGCGGGTCATCAGCCGCTTCGCGCGCGCGTTCGTGATCCGCACCTTCAAGGACGACGACGTGGAGCGCTTCGCGCGCGCCGCGAGCATCCCGGTCGTGAACGCGCTGACCGACGGCCACCACCCCTGCCAGAGCCTCGCGGATCTTCTCACTTTGCACGAGCACAAGGGCGCGCTCGACAAGCTCAAGGTCACCTATCTCGGTGACGGTAACAACGTGGCCGTGAGCCTGATGCAGGCCTGCGCGCTCATCGGCGCGGAGTTTTCGCTCGGCGCGCCCAAGGGCTACCAGATCTCCGAGGCGCTCGTGGAAGAGGCGCGCTCGCTCGCGAAGAAGGGCGAAGCCAAGATCACGGTAACGGAGGACCCGGCTGAAGCGCTGCGCGGCGCGGACGCGGTCTACGCCGACGTCTGGCTCTCGATGGGCGACTCGGACAGCGAGAAGGCGGCTCGGCACGCCGCGCTCGGTCCCTACACGGTCGACCAGCGGGCCATGAGCCTCGCAAAGCCGGACGCGCTCTTCATGCATTGCCTGCCCGCGCACCGCGGCGAAGAGGTGAGCGCGGAGGTCTGTGACGGCCCGCAGTCGGTGATCTTCGATCAGGCGGAGAATCGCCTGCACACGTCCGTGGCGGTGCTGTACGCGCTGCTCGAAGGCAAGCTCGAAGGCCGCGCGAGCTAGAGCCGGTCGGACCTTCCGAGGAGCCGCTCTACGGGACTTCGAGGAGCTCGATGCCGTCGTGGTTCACGTCGGTCACGCCGGAGTCCAAGAAGCGCGGGTTGTCGGTCACGACGCCGCCTTTCCCCTGGAGCGTGCAGCCCGCGACGTGAGTCACGTTCGGGCCCCCCTTGTAGTCGCAGTACGGAGCGCCGCGCCACTCGACGCGTAGCGCCTTAGGAGACTGCAGGGTGACCCGGATTTCGTACTTCCCCTGGTCGAGTGAGAAGTTGATGCGCTTGCCGTCGTTCATGGGCAGCGCTTCCGGCTTCAGGCTTCGTACTACCTTGACCGGCACGTTCTTCTCGGCGCCGCCCGCGCGGACGCTGAGCTCGGTCTCTCCCACCTGAGACGGCGTGAGCTCGAGCCCGTTCACGCGCACTCGGTTGCCTTTGCTCGGCGTGATCGTGATCGGCACGTCCGAGAGCTCCTTGCCGTCCTTGGAGAAGGCCTTGGCCGCGAGCACGAAGCTGCCTTTCGTGATGTCGAGCCGATCGAGCGGCGGCACCTCGAGCCGATCCACGAGCCGGCAGCGGACGGCCGCGCTGGCCGTGACTCCCCGGACGTTGACTTCGAGCTTGGCGTCACCCGTGCGCTGGCAGGAGAGGGTTCCGGCCTTGCTGACGCTCGCCACCTCGGCAGGCGTGACCACGGCGTCGAAGGGCGGCTTCGGCGTGGTCGACGCTCCGGATGCTTCGCGCGCGCGCACCGGGATCAAGAGCGGATCGGTGGACGTGATCGCCTCCGGCAGCTCGATGGTGACGCTCGAGGGCGGCGGCCCTGCGTTGCAGCCGAGCGCGACCAGGGCGAGCAGAGAGGACAGCGCGGGCGAGGTGAGGCGCGGGTGGGGCATGACGTTCGGCTCAATCTCGGTCAGGGAACGGCGCTCGATCAAGGGGCTTTCGTCGGCGGCAGCCGGCGCGGCGGGAACGACAGCCGCGCGAGCGGCGCGCGCGGCCGGCTGTTCTTGACCGGGATGAGGTAGACCTGCTTTTCCCGGATCAGGCTCTTTTTGAGCGCGTTCGCCTTCTTGAGCGCCGGGATGCTCGTCCCGAAACGCTTGGCGATTTTCCCTAGCGTGTCGCCCTTCTTCGCCTTGTATCGGATGTAGTCCTGCACCGGCGGGACGAGCCCGTGCTTGACGAGGTGCTGGTACGCGCGCCGCCCGGTCTCCTGCGCCACGGGGTTGTAGAAGCGGATGTGAAAATGGGTCGCGTGGCCTGGCGCGTGGCGCAAAATGGCGCGCCGTCCTCCGCCGCCGCGGAAGATGCTCTCGAGCCAGTCGGGGTCTTCGCCCTTCGATTTCGCGAACTCGTAGAGCAGGTTCAAGATCGAGTGGTCGACGAGGATCATCTCGACGTCGGTCTCGATGATGAGGGCTCTGACGAAGGCCCAGTTGCGAGCGAGATCGAGGTTCTCGGCGGTCCCGCGCCGGTACCACTGCGCGTTCGACCTGTAGAAGAAGCTGATGTCGACGTCGCGCCCGGACTGATGGCTGATGTGCGGGCTCAGACGGCCGCCGCGCGGTCCGCTGATGTGGCCGAGGGAGAGCGGTTCGGTGCCGGGGAACTCGCGGTGGACGCGCGCGAGCGCAGCTCCCAGGTAGCGGAGCGTCTCCTCCGTCCCGAACGCACCTCCAGGGGCGACCGGCTTGTAGTGCTCGCACTCGCTCGCCTGGATGCCGTTCAACAGCAGGCCGCCGCTCGGCTGACCCAGCGAAATGGAGCCGAGGGAAGCGAGCTCTTCGGCGACGGCCTTGCCGAGGCGGGCGTCCGACCAGCCGTCGAGCGGGTGCGGGCGAGCCTCGGCGGTTCCCGCGGGCGGCGCCTCGAGATCGTCTTCGGGGTCGTCCTCGACCGTCTCGGGCTCGTCGTCGACCGGAGCGGCTTCCTCTTCTTCTCTCGACCTGGGTTCGCTCGACGCGACGAGCGCGGGCGGCGCCTTGACCGCCGTCTGCTTCGGACCAGCCGGCGGCGAGTCGAAACCCACTTCCGGCGGCTTGGAACACGCTTGAGCGAGCGCCAACAGGGCGAGGAAGGCGGAGGCGCGCATCATCGAGTGTAGTAGGCGTGGGTCGCGGCGAGTCCGGCGGTAAGCTCGGTGAGCGAGCCGAGCGCGCGCTCGGCGAGGGCGGGGTTCAGCACGGAGCGCTCGAGATCGCCGGCGCGAGGCGCCGCGTACGTCACCGTGGCGGCAGGGTTTTCGACGCGCGCGATGATCGCGCTCGCGAGGGCCAGAGTCGTGGTCTCGCTGCCGCTCGCGACGTTCAGCACACGATCTCGGAGCTTGCCCTCGAGCGCGAGCACGTTCATGCGAGCGACGTCTCCCACGTAGACGTAGTCGCGAACGCAGCCCGCGTCGCCGCTCTCGCGGCGAGCGTTCACGCGGAGCGCCTCACCCCGCCTGGCGAGGTCGAAGAAGACCGCGACCACGCCCGCTTCGCCGTAAGGATCTTGGCGCGGGCCATAGACGTTGGCGTAGCGGAGGACCGTCGCTTCGAGCCCCTTGTGCTTGCGGTACACCTCGAGCAAGAGCTCGATCGAGAGCTTGGAGATCGCGTAGGGGCTCAGCGGGGAGGGCGCCCAGGTCTCCTCGGCTCGCTTGCCCTCCGGAACCTCACCGTAGATGGCGCCGCCCGTGCTCGCGAAGACGACCTGACTCGCGCCGGCCGCGACGGCGGCGTCGAGCAGATTGATGCCGCCCATCACGTTCACTTCCGCGTCGAGGTGAGGCTCGCGAACGCTGACCGCGACGCTCGCCTGGGCGGCCTGATGGCTCACGGCCTCCGGCGAGAAGTCGGCGAGAGCGCGATGGGTCGCCTCGCGGTCTCGGAGATCGACCTGGTAGAAGCGCGCCCGCTCGGGCACGTTCTCGCGTTTGCCGGTGGACAGGTTGTCGAGAACGGCCACCTCGTGGCCTCCATCGAGCAACGCATCGACGATGTGGCTACCGATGAACCCGGCGCCGCCCGTGACGAGGACTCGCATGCCGTGGCGTCGATACTGCGGAAACGAAACAAAGTCGAGCCTGGGGCGGCCCGCCGGCTGACCCTCGGAGGGACCTGCCTATTCCGCCTTCGCCTTCACGACCTCGCCCTGGGCGCGCGTGAGCAGGTCCACTGCCTTCTTTCGATGTTCCTCGAAGTTCGGTCCGGTGCCCTGCGCTTCCTTGAGCAACGTAATCGCCTTCGTTACGGCAGCCTGCGCGTCGTCGAGCTTCGTGTCCGCGCCGTGCGCGACGCCGGCGGCAAACGCGAGGCCGAGCCCGAGGCCCAACGCGGCCCACTGCGAAAAGTTACGGAAGGAACGGCGCTGGCTCATGAGAAGACTCCTCCTAATCGAGCCGAGGCTGTCCCGCTTCCGGTTCGGCGGCTGTACCTCGGCAAGGCATAGCGGATCTTACTATACTTTCTCGACCTACGCGGCTTTGGCCGCGAACCTTCCCCGAGCAGCGCCTTCGCACCATGTCGTACCTAGAGCTCGAGTCTGCGGATCCTTTGGAAGTGTTCTCGGCCTGGTACGCCGATGCCGTCGCGCTCGGTGCGCCCGCGAGCGACGCCATGACCTTGGCCACGGTCGACGAGACCGGTCGTCCCTCGGCGCGCACCGTCCTCTACAAGGGGCTCTTCGACGGCAAGTTGGGCTTCGTGAGCAACTACGAGAGCCGCAAGGCGGCTGAGTTGGCGCGCGATCCGCGGGCTGCCCTGGTCTTTTTTTGGCCGAGCACGATGCGGCAGGTGCGCTTCGAAGGAACGGTGCGTCAGGCGCCGGCCGAGGTCTCGGACCGCTACTTCGCGGGCCGTGACCGGGACAGCCAGCTCGGCGCCTGGGCGTCGCGGCAGAGTCGACCGATCGGTTCCCGGCAAGAACTGCTCGACGCGGTGGAGGAGGTTCGGCGGCGTTTCGAGGGGCGCGCCATCGAGCGACCTCCTCATTGGGGCATGTATTGGTTCGAGCCGGAGGCAGTCGAGCTCTGGCTCTCGGGGGACCATCGCCTGCACGACCGCTTCCGCTACGTACGCGAGGCGGGCGGCTTTCGGTGCCAGCGACTCTCGCCTTGAAGCCCGCACGCTTGTAGCGTTCCCGCTCGATGCGGGTACGGTTGGCGGTGGCCGGCTCGACGACTTCTTCCGGGGAACGGCGTGTCGCTCGCGGCTACGTTCGAGTGGTTCAATGCGCTCCTCGCCTCCGAGGCGACGGGCGCGCAGTGGAACCCGAGCCGCGGCGGTCTCGTCGAGGAAGATCGGAGCCCGCTCACGCTGCCGAGCATCGGCATCGAGGCGAGCTTCTAGGCGTCTTCGTGGCGCTTCGGTCGGAGCGAGCGCTCGACACGCTCGAACCAGGCGCTCTCCACGCGGCAACCGACCGCGCAGTGCCCGTCGCCCTTCGATTCGAGCGACGTCTCGCCCGGACAAGCGTTCTGCTCGAGAAACTGGTCCAAGTGGCGCTTGAAATGCTCGGCCGTGCGCGGCGCCTGCGGCCCAAAGAAGTCCCAGAAATAGCGCCGCTGCATGAGGTGGTCAGGTCGCGACGTACATGGCCGCGAGCAGCACGAGCCAGACCGCGCCGAGGTAGTCCCAGTAGCGGCGGCAGAGCACGATCCCCTCCAAG
>JAEZYO010000309.1 GCA_023419055.1 Pseudomonadota bacterium
TTGCCACACCCCAAGCAACCCGAAGGCGGGATGCTGTTTCCTCATTTTCACATCGAAGAGGTGCTCCGGCAGACCGGCCGCGACTTGACCCGCTTCGATCTCGAGTTCGACCTGCCCGATCAGTTCCTTCCGGAGTTTCCCGCACCGATCTTCTTGACCACGCGGCCCGAGCTCGGAGACGTGTCGCAGGGTCAGCTCGTGACCATCGACAACTACTACGAGCTCTTCAAGTGCCTGCTCAACCCGAAGCAGCTCGACGGACTCCGGCTCCTCGTCACGCCCTTTGCGCAACAGCAGTTCAACCTGATCGACGACCGGCGTAGCGAGCGCCCTAGCCTCGGTGTGGCGTGTTTCGACTGCCACGCCAACGGGCACACCAACGCCGGCACCCACCTCGTGGGCGACATCCGGCCACAGGAATCTCGCAACAGGATCGACACGCCCACGCTGCGCGGCACCAATATTCAGCAGCTCTTCGGCTCTCAGCGCGCGCTCAGCAGCGTCGAGGACTTCACCGAGTTCGAGCAGCGGGCCGCCTATTTCGACGGCGATCCGGTCTTGGCCACGAAGAAGGGCATCAACCCGCTCGATCGCGCGACTCAGGTGCATCACATGGCGGAGTTCCAAAAGATCATGGACTTCCCGCCGGCTCCGAAGCTCGGCGTGGACGGCAAGCTCGACCCCGCAAAGGCGACCGCCGCCGAGCTCCGAGGTCAGGACATCTTCTTCGGCAAGGGCAAGTGCGCGACGTGCCACGAGCCCCCGTTCTACACGGACGGAGAGATGCACGACTTGATGCTCGAGCGCTTCTTCGAGCCGCGACTCATCAACGGGCTCTTGGCCGACGGTGACGGCTTGATCAAGACGTTCCCGCTGCGCGGGATCAAGGACTCACCGCCGTACTTCCACGACGGCCGCTTGCTCACCCTCGAAGATACCATCGAGTTCTTCAACCTCGTGCTCGAGCTCGATCTCTCGAACCAACAAAAGAAGGATCTACTCGCGTTCCTGTACGCGCTCTAGCGCGCGCCTCTAGAAGCCGACGCCGACCGAGATCATCGCGGCGAGGCTGCTCCCGCGCAAACGCTGATCACCGAGCTTCCCGTCGGCGACGACCAGGTAGACGAGAGAGGGCGCGAGCTGAAGCTCCGTCCTCTCTCCGATTCTCGCGACGTGAAATTGCGCTCGGAGGCGCTGCTGGAGCACGAAAGCCGAGGCTTCGTCACGCTTCTCGTCCTCTTCGTAGAGGTCGTAATAGCGCGCCGGGTTCGACGAGCAGCGAGCCGGCGTCGCCGTTCTTGCCGATCCTGAGCGGCGGACCCGGGCGGGCGACGAGGCGCTCGATCCGCACCTCCGCGGGTGACGTCGTCTCGCTCAGCGCGGCGATCTCGACGAAGTGGTAACCACCATTTCCGGTCAGCGCGGTCTCGACGGTCACGCCGCAGGCAGACTTCATTCTGCTCGTGCTGCCAGTCTCCGGATCCTTCCACTCGTCGAGTTCGTCATAGGATGTCGGCAGGGACGCGGATCTGGACGCTGATCTGAAGGCCATTTCGGTGAGCGCCGCGCTCATCTGAATGGCGCCATCGAGAAGGACCTTCACGGCAGCTTCGGCTGCGGCGTCGCCGAGCTCGCTCGCGGGGGCCGCGCTCGTGCAAAGCGCCGCGGCGAGAGCGAACCGGACACCGAGTTCCGCTCCCTTCACGGCGCGTCACCCTCGAACAGGAGATAGGCGAAGCCCATCGCGAACGCCGTGCCACCGCGGCTCGCCGGAATCGCGAGCATGAGCGGAGCGTCGCCTTGCTCCAGGCGCTGGAATCCCGAGCGCGGTCAGGCGCAGCCGGCAATCGACGCGCGTTCGCGCGAGCGGCGGCAACGACACATCGCTCGACTTCGATCCGTAGTGCGGGCGGCACTCGCTCTGCACGCTGTCTTCGACGTCCGCTATCCGGGAAAGCGCGAGCGATAGATAGAGGACCGTCGGCTCCGCGCTCTGATTCTCGACGAGCAGCGAATAGCGCACCTCGAGCGCACCATCGACCGGCTCCGGAAGCGGCTCTTCTCGGAGCATGGGTGAGTTCGAGACCAGCACGCCGCCGTGGTTGCGCACCATGAGCGGAGCGCGATCGTACGCGCCGGCGCAACCCGACTCACTCGACGCGCAGGATGACGTGGTAGCCGAACCTGGTTTCGACGATGCCCGAGTGCTCCCCCGGGCAGAGGGCGAACGCGGCGTCGGCGAACTCCTTGACCATGCGCGGGCGAGTGAAACGGCCCAAAGCGCCCCCTCGCTCCGCAGCGCGTGGTTCGTCCGAATATTCACCTGCCAGCGCGCCGAAATCGCCTCCCGCGTCGACCTTGGCGAGCACCTCTCGAATGCGGAGCAGCGCCTGTTCCTGCGTCCGCTCGGCGACCGACCCAGTGCTGGGGGCGCGGTCGGCTCCCGCCCACGCGATGAGGATGTGCGAGGCTCGAATCACCTCCGGATCACTACAGGACTGGACGCGGCGCGGCTCACCTTCCGACACTGGCGTCGCGGCACCGGCTTCTGCATCGGGCGCTGCCGGAGCGGCGCTCGTCGATGCGGCGGGCGAAGGCTTGCTCGCCGGCGCAACGCTGGTGGCTGGTGCGGTCGATCCTGGCAATGGAGCCGCAGCGCACCCCACCGCGAAGGTGACGAGGAGCACGAGTGAACGATCTTTCATGACGCTCAGCAGGCCAAGCCCTTCGGGATGCACATGAACACCACGTCGTCCGGAGTCTGACAGCCCGCGCATTGCGAATCCGAGTCGCACCCGAGCGTCCGACAGTCCGCTCCCGGTTGACCCGCCTGCCCGCTCCCCGCCGCGCCGGATGCTCCGCCACTCGTTCCACCGGCGCCGCTCACTCCGCCAGAACCGCTCGTCCCACCGGAAGCGCTCGCTCCGCCCGCAGCGCTCGCTCCACCTGAGCCGCTCGTTCCTCCCGCAGAGCTGCCTCCCTTACCGCCGCTCGCTCCACCCGAAGCACTGCCACCC
>JAEZYO010000998.1 GCA_023419055.1 Pseudomonadota bacterium
CCGACCACACGTTTGCCGAACTCGAGCGGCGGCTCCCCGAGCCGCTTCGCCACCGAGAGCGCAGTGTTGATGCGACCCCGCCCCGCCGCACCGAGGTCGACGTAGGCGTCGCGCGGAACGCTGACGAGCCCGACGTGGCCCGAGCGTGGATCGAGCACCAACACGACGATCGTATCGGCGAGCAGCGCACCCTTGCCGTCTGCTCGTCTATCGACGCCGAACAAGACGTAGTTGTCGGTATCCACGAGCGGCGGTGTTCGCTGTTTCTCCGTGGGTTTCGGCTGCGCGGGTGGCTCGGCGACGAGCGAGCGGACCGAGCTCGCGGGGGAAGCCAGGACGCTCGTCTTCGCCAACGTCGCGGAGCGAGCCGGGCGCGGCGGTTCGAGCTCCCGCGCGAGCACTCCTTGGCTGCCGGGAGCGGCGAGCAGCCAGCTCGAGGCTCGAGCGAGGGCGAGAGCGAGGAGAACGAGAACGAAGATCGCAAGGCGTCGTTTCACGGTTTGCCGCGAGAGCAAGGACCGATCCAGCCTCACCGAGGGCTCGTGGCGCGGCTCCGGGGAGAACTCCGTAGATGATTCCGCCTTGCTGCCTCGAGAAGCCACCGGCATACCGAAGGTTCGATCACGGAACTGCCATGCTATTCCGACAGCTCTTCGATTCGCTCTCGTCGACGTACTCATACCTGCTCGCCGACGAAGCCACGGGCGAGGCGGTGATCATCGACCCCGTGCTCGAGCAAGTGGAACGAGACTCGGGGTTGATCCACGAGCTCGGCTTGACCCTCCGCTACTCCATCGAGACGCACGTCCACGCCGACCACGTGACGGCGGCTTCCGAGCTCCGGCGCCGCTTTCGCTGCCAGACCCTGATCTCCGAGCGCTCAGGGGCGCCCTGCGCGGACGTGCTGGTCAAAGAGGGCGACCTCATCTGCTTCGGGCGCTACGGCCTCGAAGTGAAGGAAACGCCTGGACATACCGAAGGGTGCGTCACCTACATCGCCAATAACGAGTACCTGGCCTTCACCGGCGACGCGCTCTTGATCCGCGGATGCGGGCGCACGGACTTCCAGCAAGGCAGCTCTCGCGAGCTCTTTCGCTCGGTGCACGAGAAGATCTTCGCGCTGCCACCGGCCACCTTGATCTACCCGGCGCACGACTACAAGGGGCGAACCTGTACGAGCGTCGGCGAAGAGATGGAGCTCAATCCCCGGCTCGCGTGCGGGAAGACGGTCGAGGAGTTCGAGGGCATCATGCAGAACCTCAAGCTCGACCGACCGAAGAAGATCGACGTCGCCGTGCCCGCCAACCTGCGCTGCGGAGACGCCGGAGACGCCGAGGCAGGCGAGGTCCATTTCGATTGGGAATGGGCGCCCCTCGAGCGCAGCGCCGCGAACGTGCCCGAGGTCGAACCGCAGTGGGTCCACGATCACGCCTCCGAAGTGCTGATCGTCGACGTGCGCGAGCTCGACGAGTATCGCGAGGAGCTCGGGCACATCGAGGGAGCGCTCCTCACGCCCCTCGCTTCGCTCGGGATCGCAGCGGCGCACCTCGCGCGAGACCGGCCGATCGTGACGGTCTGCCGCTCCGGGGGCCGCTCGGCCAAGGCCGCCCTCCTGCTCGCTCGCCGCGGGTTTTCGCGCGTTGCCTCGCTCGCGGGCGGGATGCGGCGCTGGCACGAGCGCGAGTTTCGCGTGGAGTTCGGCCCTCCGAAGGGTGCCGCTGGCCGCCAGGGCTGATCCGTCGCAGGTCAGGCGTGGCAAAGGCCGCGTTCTGGTGCATGTTTGAGGGAGTCGGCGGCGCGTCGACCAAGGTGCGAAATGAAGCGAATCCTGGTACCCGTCGACTTCTCCGACTGCTCCGAGGCGGCGCTCGATCACGCGGTGACGCTGGCTCGATCACTCGGCGCGACGATCGACGTCCTTTACGTGTGGCAGGCGCCGACCTTCCTACCACCGGAGCTCTTGATCGCGGGACCGGGGCCGCAGCAGACGTTGACCGATCTGACGCGCCACAAGGCCGAGTCGGAGCTCGCGGAGTTCGCCGGCCGCGCTCGCGCTCGCGGCGCCGAGATCGGAGGGACCCTGGTGGAGGAAGGTTACCCGGCGCAGCGCATCGTCGAGCGAGCAGACGAGGGCGGGTATGATCTACTGGTGATCGGGACGCACGGGCGAACCGGCGTGTCGCGAGCCTTGCTCGGAAGCACCGCCGAGCGTGTAGTGCGGCATTCGACCAAGCCCGTGCTCACGATCCGCGTGAAGTAAGCCGCGCCGCGCTCGTCAGAACTTGAAGTCGCCCGAAAGGAGCAGCGTCCGACCGCTCTGCTGGATCTCCGTCTGCAGGAACTCCCCGCTCACCGGCAGGCTATAGCGCCAGTCGAACGCGTTGTAGACGCCCGCCGCCCAGCCGAAGCCGAAGCGCGGCTCCTCGCCGGAAAGCACGAGATCCCAGATCGCGAACGCGGAGGTCTCCTGCTGGGGCGGTTCGCCGGCGGCCTCGTAGCGATTCCAACGACCGGACTCGAACGTGAGCCGCGAGCCCAGCATCAGCGCCCGGCCGATCACGGGGACTCCTCCCTTCAGGGTGACGAGGTGCTCCGGAGAGTTCGCGACGTGTCGATAGTCGTCACTCGCGTCGAAGAGATCGGACAGCGACTCGCTCTCGAGGAAGGTCGAACGCTGAAAGCTGTACGAGGCGGAGAAGGAGTAGCCCTGCCTGAAGTCTCGACGGAGCACGAGCTCGGCGCCGTAGGTGCCGATCGGCTCGTCGGAGTTCTGGTAGTAGATCGGGTCCGACGCGTTCCCGTCGCCCTGCTCGAGGATCAGCTGCCGCACCTGATTCCCGAAGAGCGCGGCGCTCGCCGACCAGGTGGGCGAGAGCCGGTGCGAGTACTCCACTTCGAGCGAGTAGATGTTCTCTGGCCCGAGCTCGGTGCTCGCGACCTGAGTTCGCCCGCCGTCGTTGTAGTAGAGCTCGTAGACGCTCGGCGCGCGGAACGCCTTGCCGCCCATCAGCTTCACGTTCCCTCCGGCGTACGGCTCGAAGATGATCGCGGCGCGCGGGTTGAGCGACTCGCCGAACGTCGAGTAGGTGTCGAGGCGCGCGCCCGCCGAGAACCTGAGCCCTGGACGCGGGCGCACGTCCGCGAGCGCGTAAGCCGCGCCGAGCTCGTACGGGTGCTCCTCGTCCAAGAAGACGCCGTCCTCGTCGCGCGCTTCTTGATGAACGTCGAAATGAACCTGCCCCTCGGCGCCGCCGGTCAGGCTGAAGGCTTTCGACGCCTTCCACTCGAGGCGCTGCTCGGCGCCGACCCAGCTCCCCTCGAAGCGATCGATCTCGAGCCCGCCGTCCTCGGTAGCGCGCGGATAGCCGCCACGGAAGCGGTAGTGGTTGAAGTGCACGCGCGTGAACGACTTGAGCGCGTTCGTCAACCGCGGCTCCGCCTTCAGCTCGAGCGCCGCGCGCGTATCGCGTTGCTTGGTGCGGGGATCGGCGAGCAGGGTGTCGTACTCACCCGTGGGCAGCCGTTTGTCGTACACCTGGAAGTACCAGGTGGCCGTAAACCAGCTCGCCGTGGCTCTCCCCTCCAGGGTGCCTGCCTCGAAGCCGTCGGCGCCGCGCGCGTGGCCCGCGATCTCGGGCGGCGTGATCGGGACGAACTCCGGGAAGAAGAAGTCCCGGCCTTGACCGCGCGCGACCGACGCGCTGCTCCACACGCCCGCCTCCTCGCCGAGCCGCGCGTCACCGCGCACGCGCGCAATCGCGACGCCGTCGCCGCTCGTCCCGAGGGAGAACTCGGTGCCGCTCCTTTCCGACAGGCCGCGCGGGACGAGGTTGACGACGCCGGAGAACGCGTTCGTACCGTACAGCACGGACCCCGGGCCGCGCACGACCTCGATGCGCTCGAGGTCGTCGAGCGTCACGCGGCCGTCGTAGCCGACGTAAGACGAGCCGATCCAGTCGTCGTTCAGGGGGTTGCCGTCGAGCAAAACGAGCACCCGGTTGCCGTAGCTACCGAGCCGCCCGAGCCCGCGGAAACCGAGGGAGGCGTAGGACCGGTCGTCCCAAGAGTAGACGCCGGGCACGCCGCGCAACGCCTCCACGATCGTCGGGTAACGCATCAAGCGCATCTCTTGTCGCGGCACGATCGTGACCGAGCTCGGAGCTTCTTCGACGAGCTCGAGCGCGCGTGATGCGCCGCTGACTTCCTCCACCTGCGTCAGCGCCACGTCGACGCGGGTGTCTTGCCCCTCGCGCACCGTGACCGTCTGCTCCACGGTGCGGAAGCCCGGCGCTCCCACGCGCAGCCGATGCGTTCCCACCGGCAGCCGGAAGAGCCCCGGCGTGAAGCCGAGCGGTCGCCCGTCGGCCTCCACCAGCGCTCCCGGCTCGTCGGTGCCGACGACGAGGTTGCCCGCGAGGGGCTCCTGCCGGGGATCCAGCGCGACCTCCTCGCGCCCTCGAACGTCGACCGGCACCGCCAGCGTGACGAAGCCGGTCCGCTCGAGGTAGAGCGTGTGCGCGCCGGGGCGGAGATCCAGGCGGCACGGCGCAACGCAAGCGATCGCTCCTCCGAGGTCGTCGACCTTGACGCTCGCTCCCTGCGCGGCGTCTCCGATCGTGACGCGTCCGAGGATCGGCTCGAGGCTCATGCTGACGCGCTCGGTCTGACCCGCCTTGAGCTCGGGCACACGCCGTTCCGTCGAATAGTACCCGGGGAGCTCCAGGATCACCGTGTACGATCCCGGAGATACCCCGAGCGCGCGCGGCGTCGCTCCGCGCGGCCCGAGATCGCGCCGATCGAGGTAGACGGTCGCCCCCGGGGGATCGCTCGCGATCTCGAGCAGCGCGATGTTGCTCGCGAGCCCCTTCCGCGCCGCCTCGATGCGCTCGCGCGCGTCTGGATCCGTCTCGGCGTCGAACGCGAGCGAGTAGTAGCGGTAAGCCTCGGGGAACTGCCCGAGCTTTTCGTAGCAACGCGCGATGTTGAACAGAACGTTGCGGTTCGGCACGAGGCGATTCGACGCCAGGAAGTGCGCGAGCGCTTCGCGATACTCGGCCCGTTGGTAGTGAAGCGCGCCGAGGTTGAAGTTGAGCTCCGCCTCATCGGCCAAGTCATCGGCGCGGGCCTCGGGCACGAACGGGGGCAGCACGAGGAGCAGGGCGGCACAGATCAGCCTGGCTCGGCGCATGGGCGAGAGCCAAGCGTGAACCGGCTAGCGCTGCAAACGGATATCGCTCGCGGGTGGAGGGGCGACGCTCGCCTTCGGCCGAGGCGCAGGCGCGCGCGGAGCCTTCTTCGGGCTCGCGGCGGCCTCCGGGCCGTGACTCTCCGTCGCGCTCGGCAACGGAGGCGGCTCGAGCGGGGCGAGCACGGCGTGCACCCGCAGGTCCCCGGCGGCAGCGCCTTGTTCGAAGACGTACTCCTGGTACCCCGGCTTTCGGATCACGAAGCGCCTCGAACGCTCGGGAATGAGTGAAAACGTGATCGGCGTCTGGCCGAGCCGCACGTCTCCCTGATAGAGCTCCGCTCCGGGTGGCTCGGAATCCACGGTGAGCGACGCCGAATCGGGAGCCGCCGGCGCGCTCGCAGGCGGAGGCGTCACGGCTCCGGGCGCGGGCGACTCGCTGCGCAGCAGTACGAGGGCGATCGCCGAGGCTCCGAGCACCCCAGCAGCCAGCGCGACGAGCAGCCTTCTCCGGTTCTTCGGAGTCGCGATCGGGGGAGGCGCCTCGGTCGGGATCAGGTCCGCGGACAGCTGCGTCTTGGTGTCACCGCTCGGGACGCGCGGCGTGCGCGGAGCGCGCGGCGAGGGAACGGTGTTGTCGAGCCCGAACCGCTTCGCGATACCGCTCGGCTCCGAGTCGACGCCGAACTGACTCCGCGCCGGGCTCGGCTGACCGGAGACGCGCTGGCGCCAGAGCTTCGAGCCGTTGCTCGAGTCGGAGTTCGACGAGAACGGCAGGAGCGCGCGCGCCAGCTCCTCGACGCTCTGGAAACGTCGCGCAGGCAGCTTTTCGAGGCAAGTGAGCACGACTCGCTCGAGCTCTTCGGAGAGCTCCGGGCGAACGGAGCGAATGGTCTTCGGCGGGTCGGCGACGATCGCGGCGCAAACCCCCGGGAACGTGTCGGCCGAAAAAACGGGCTCGGCCGTCAAGAGCTCGTGCAAGATGACGCCGAGCGACCAGATGTCGCTGCGAGCATCCACCCTGCGGGCGTCGCGCACCTGTTCGGGTGACATGTAGTACGGCGAGCCCATCACCTGACGCGTCGACGTCAGCGTGAGCTCGCCGCGCGCGGCGTCGCTCGACCCCATCGACTTCGAAATGCCGAAATCGAGCACCTTGATGAGCGGCGTGCCGTCACTGCGGCGCGTACGAAACAGATTCGACGGCTTGAGATCGCGATGGACTATGCCCGCGGAGTGAGCCTCCTGTATGGCGGCGCAGGCCTGCAACAAGTAGTCCACGGCCTCTTCCGGCGGCATCGGCCCGTCCGCGTCGATGAGCGCGCCGAGATCGGAGCCCTGCAGGAGCTCCATCACCATGAACGGCAGCCCGGAGTCCATCGCGCCGACGTCGTGAATTCTCACGACGTGGTCGCTGCGCAGGGCAGCCGCGGCTTGCGCCTCCCTCAAGAACCTCGACTGCGCCTCGGCGCGCCCCTCTTCGTTCGGCACCGCCAGCAACTTGATGGCGACCGCCTGCCCGAGCGTGACGTGTCGCGCGGCGACGACCACGCCCATGCCGCCGATGCCGACGACGCTCTCCACGCGGTACTTTCCCGCAATGATCGCTCCGACGCTCGGAACGACATCGTCGCGCATGGCACTGGCGGATCCGGTCATGGGCACCGGGAGTGACTCCCTCCCGCACGATACCGCCTGAACACCGATCTGTCAGCGCACCCGGGCGAGAGATGTAGGGCGATGTCCCACATGAAAACGGGGGCGATTTACTAAAGCGACGGGAGTGATGAAATAAGGACGCGCCTATGCTTCGAAAGACTCACGACCCGCTCGCCTGGACGCTCCTCGTCCTTGCTCCACTCGGATGCGGAGCCCGTACTACCCTCGACGAATCGTTCGGAGGGCAGGCCGGTTCGACGAGCGCTGGAGGCTCTCCAGCCGGCTCGGGCGGGATCGCCGGGAGCGCCGGCTTCGGGGGCGGAGGAATCAGCGGCTCGGGCGGAGTCGCCGGGAGCGGCATCGGGGGCGTGGCGGGGACGGGGATCGGGGGCTCCGGCCCCGGCGGCTCGGCGGGGAGCGCTGGCTCCGGAGGCGAACCGTCACCGGGGAGACTCCGTCAAGCCTGTCGGGATCTGTGCAGGCCGTATTCGGAAGTTTGTCCGACGGAATTCCAGAGTGTCGAAGACTGCACTCGCGACTGCGTCGACAGCATCAACGACACGCCTGCCGCCTGCCGCGGCATCACTGCCAACGCGCTCGAGTGTCTCGGAGCATGGATCTCGCCAAAAGGAACCTGTGACGACGCGCTGACGAACGCGGCTCTCTACTGTCAGGACGAGCTCTTGGAGATCGACCGCTGCGACGACGCCCCTCGACCGATCCCGCCGGACGATTGCTCGGGGACCGCCACCAGCACGCCGGAGCAATGCAGCGTGAACCTCTACTGCAGCAACGGCACCTACTGGGTCGAGTGCCAAGAAAACACACCTGGCTCGAGCCAGTGCTTGTGCGCGAGCGAGTCGGCCGCATCGACCTTGACGGTGTATGGGCCCGGTGGCGACGCGTGCTCCGAAGCGCTCGTCCGCTGCGGCTTCGCGATTTGAAGTCGCAAGAACGCCGAAGGGGCTCGCGCTGCGTGAGCGCAAGCCCCTCCTCAGGCCTTCTCCCGGCGCGGCTTACTTCGGGAAGTACTGCGTGGCGCGCTTCTGACCGCGCGTCTTGATCGCCTTCTTGGCGAGCAGCTTCTTCACCGGCAAAGTAAGCTCCTTGGTGCTCGTGCCGATCCCCTTGGCGATCTGCTCGATGCGCTGACCCGGGTTGTTCTTGATGTAGCTGCCGAGCTCCGCGGTCAAAGTCTCGATCTCGCCGGGCGGTCGCTTCGCGCCCTTCGCGCGAGCCGCGACTGCGCGACCTGCGCCACGCGGAGGACGCCCCGCCGCGCGACGACCACGACCACCACGCCCACCCCCAACGCCCTCACCGAGGGCCGCAGCAACGGTCTCCATCGCCGAAGCGCGGATGAGCTCCGCGATGTCGGCGGCAAACGCTTCTACTCTCTCACGAATCTGATCTTTCACAGTGGGCATGTGGCTCATTAGGCAGACGCGCCCGATTTGTCAACACGGCAAGTCGCAACACTCACGTCTAGTAAACTCTTCGGTTTCGATAGCACGGACTCCTCGTACGATTCGAGTCGAAGAAAGTCTGCTTCGCTGTCGCATCGAGATCACTCCGAGGCCCGCCGCAGAAGTCGCGAGTGTGTGGGCGAACAGACACGTGGAGCGCTCGTCTCAACCACGGCAGCGTGTCGCCCGCGAGCGGCGCGATGCTCGTTTGGCGCGACCAAACACCTGGTTTGACTCGAAGAAGCTCGAGAGAACGTCGCGTGACGGAGGCTTGGTTCGGGGCTTGCTCGAGGGTACCCGGTCGCCGAAGGGCGCTGTCACGAGCAGACCGCCCGCGACGATGAGTGACTGAGAGCCAGTTTTATTCCCGGGTTTCTGACGAAGGAGACAAGCATGCTTTCTCGACGATTCATTGTGTCGACTCTCGCCATCGTGACCGCGTCTTTCGTAGCAATCGCAGGCAAGGACGCGGTCGCGTGCGGTGGCGAGTGGTATCCCGTGATCCGCGTCGACCCCCGCATTCACGGGGTCGCTCAGGCCGAAAAGGCATTGAACGAGGGGCGCGCCGCGGCGGCAGGAGCCAGCGTCGTGCGCATGATTCCGCACATCCGCAGTCTGGATGGGACCAAGAACGCCCTGATCGCGCGCGCCGAAAGGGTGTTGGCGCTGGCGCTCGCGAGGAACGCGGGCGCGCTGCCGAGCGAACGCGAGATCCCGCGCGAGGTACAGTCTACCTGGCTCGGCAAGGACGCGGCCGAGCGCGCACTCAACCTGAGCTGGGCGGTCAGGGTCCTCGAGCGCCAGAGCGACGAAAACAAGGACGATCCGGCGCTGCTCACCGATTTGGCGGAGGCCATGGCCGAGGTCGACGGACGGCGTGAGCGAGCCCGAGACATCCTCGAGGCGCTGGCGAAGAGCGACCTCGTATCTACTCCTCAGGGTTATCGTGCCCTCGCGGAGCTCCGCCGGCGGGCCGGAGACGCGCACGGCGAGACGGCGGCGCTCGAGCGCTGCAAGGCGCTCTCTGGCGAAGGAGCAGCCCGGACCTGTCGAATCACCCTGCAAGGTTGAGAGGAAGACCGGCCCGTGAGGCTACTTCTCGGGATCTTGTCGTTGGTAACGGGGCTGGTCGCGTGTGGCACGCGGCCGAGCCCCGCGCCGGCGTCGAGTGCCGCAGTCGGGCTCGAGCCCGCGCCGAGCGCGGCGACCACCGTTTCGTTACGGGTCGGGGATCCCGCGCACGGGAGAGCGCTGGTAGCGAAGTTCGAGTGTCACCGCTGTCACGAGGGCACTGGCCTGGACGAGCTCCCGAGCGAGCGGCATTGCGTGCGCTGCCACCAAGATATCGAAGCGGGAAAGGTCAGCGCCGCTCCCGAGCGCCTGGCTCGCTGGAAACGTGGCCTCACCGGGGTCTCTCACGCGCCGACGCTGAGTTCACTGAGTCGTTTCGAGCCACGGTGGGTGGAACGATATCTCGTCTCGCCGCGCGACTCACGCCCGGCGCTGGTCTCGACGATGCCTCGACTCGACATTACGGCGGAACAAGCGCGTGACGTCGCGTCGTATCTGTCAGCGACTCGTCCCCTGCCCGCTCCGGCGAAGATCCGACGTGGAGACGTCGCGGGAGGGCGGCGTGTCGCAGAAAGCCGAGGCTGCGCGAGCTGCCACGCTTTCTCGGGCGTCAGCGACTGGCCGAGGGCAAGGAGCGCCGGGGCAGCGGTCGAGCTCGCTCCCGACCTCGTCCACGCGCGCGAGCGCCTCTCGCGCGAAATGCTGGCGGCCTGGCTAGAAAACCCCGCGGCTCTGAAGCCCGACACCGCGATGCCAGACCTTGCCCTGACCGAAGCGGAGAGGGCCGATGAGTCTCCTACGCAGAGGTCGACTCGCGCGTCTTCTCGGTCACCTGTCGGCACTGTCACTCGAATAGCGAGGTAGCGTTCGGCGATGGTGGCCCCGGGTACGACGGTGGGTTCGGGGTCGCCCCGCGCCGCATCGATCTCAGCTCCCACCGCGGGGTCGCCTCCGGAATGCTCGACCGTGAGGGAGCGCGCCGGAGCCTCTTTTCTTCGACGACGAGCGGCGAACCTCGCTTGTTGGCGGCGCTCCTCGTGCGCCACCGCGAAGAGCGCGGAGAGGTGGATCCGAACTTGCGCGGAATGCCTCTCGGCCTACCTGCACTTACCGCCGAACAGATTCAGCTCGTCGAAACCTGGATTGCGCAAGGGCGTCCACTTTAGAACGGGCGAGGGGCGATTTTCGAACACGTGAGCGCGCGGCGAACGAAGAAGGTCACCTCTGGTCCGTTGCTTCGGCCGACGGGCTGGGCCCGAGCGACGGACCCGGTATTCGTCTCGGGTTCTTCGCAAACCGTGAACGCTCGATGCTACGATGGGGTCTTCTCGCGCGCGCGGCCGCCGACATGACCGAAGAACGACCCCCTTTAGGAGGGCGCTACGCCGTTCAGCGCCCCCTCGAGCAAAGCACGGAGCGTTTTTTCGCCGCCGACTTGACCACCGGCAAGCGCGTGGTCGTCGCGCTCATCGACGGGGGGCGACTCTCGACGCTCGAATCGGCGCGTGGAGTTCGTCACCGGCACCTCGCCGGCATCGTCGATATCCTGCGCGAGCTCGACAGGGCCGCCCTCCCCGAAAGCGCGAGCGTCCCCGTCGGTGGCGGAGCCGTGGTCGCCGAGCACGTCCCGGGGCGCACCCTTCGCGCTCAGCTCGTCCAAGGCAAGCTGAACCCCGCGAAGGCGGTGGCCTGGACGCTGCGGCTCGCGGAAGCCTTGCAAGCGCTGCACTCGGCGCAAGCGGTGCACGGCGCGGTCTCACCCCTCAGCGTGATTGCAGAGCCTGCCGGACGAGCGATCGCTCCCGTACTCTCGCAGCTGGTCGTGCCTCCGCTCGGGAGCTTCTGCCCACCGGAGCGCTTGAAGGGAGCTCAGGAGAGCGCCTCCGACGACGTCTTCGGGCTCTACGCCACGCTCTACGCCGCCCTCACCGGTAGCGCTCCTTTCAAGGCGAGCACTCGTGAGGCACTGCTCAAGGCGACGCTCTCCAAACCGAAGCCCCTCGCCGCGTTCGGGGTGGAGGAGCCGATCTTGCAGGAGATCTTGCAGCGAGGCATGCTCCCCGATCGGCACGCTCGCGCTTCCGACCTCGGCGAGCTCATCGATGCGCTGGACGGCTGGGAGCGCGACCCGGAGCGCCCTCCGTCGCGCCGCGCTCCGGCGCCGCGCCCCGGCCTGCGCGGGCTGGGCGATATCGTCGGGGGCACGCTCGGGCAGTCGCGCAACGACGGAGTCGTCGTCGACGACGAGTCCGTGCCGGACGATCAAGGCGTCGACTTGCCGGACGCGTCACCCCCGGGGGTAGTGCTGCCGCTCGGAGCGGCGGCGAAGCCGCAAGCCGCGAGTGAAACGCGGGTACCCGACCCCAACCTCCCGTCGGCGCCACGCGCGCCAGCGCCGAGCTCGCCGGTCACGACCTCCGCACCCGACGCGGCCCCCGCTCGTGACTCGAGCGCTACCGATACCGGGCCGCGGCCTCCAATCGCGGCTCCGATACCGAAGCGCCCGTCGATCAACCCGTTCGAGCGCAAGCGCTCGATCTGGCCGTGGGTGATCGTCGCGGCCCTCGCGGGAGGCGGTGGAGTCTATCTGGCGGTGGCGCCAGCCACCCCAGAAGTTGCGAAATCCGCCGAGCCGCCGCCGGCGCCGGTAAAGCCCAAGCCGAAGCCCGCCGCGAAGGCCAAGCGAGACCCCGCGGAGGTCCGCGACGCGTGCGTGAGCGCTCATTTTCCTTCAGAGTCTTTCGACGCGAAGCAAAGCTTTGCCTTCGTCTGCGAGGACGCCGACTTCGTCGCGATGACGGGCAGGTTGCACGGCATGGTCAAGGTCCCCTCGCCTGCGGATGCCGGCGCCGATGCCGCGCTCGGCGACTCGAGCTTGCCGCTCGACGCCGTCAAGGCAGGTCCCGGGAAAGGTCCTCCTCCGGTCGCTGGACTCGGCCTCGATTGGTACGAGCTGCCGGCGACCGCCATCATCAAGAAGACGTGCTGCCCCGGCTCGTCTCCGGTCACCCTGCCCAAGACCACCGGCTGGTGCGAACAGCTCGAAAGCGTCGTGCGCCGCGTGGCCGACGACAGTCAGCGCGCCGTCGACCTCGCGCCCGGCGCTCGTGCGTTCGACAAGGCCGTGACTTGTCTGTTCGCGAACCGCATCCAGCACCCCTACACGTACACGAAGGTGCCGAGCGCGGCGAACCGCGCCGCGTTTCAGCAGTTCTTGAGCCGCGCCGCCGTCATCGGCGCGCGACGGTGAGTCATGGCTCGCATCGTCGTGCTCGACGGGTACACGCTGAACCCCGGGGATAACCCCTGGAGCCCCCTCGAGGCCCTGGGCGAGCTCACCGTCTACGACAGGTCACCGGAGGACCTGGTCGTCGAGCGCGCGCGGGAGGCGGACGTCGTCCTCACGAACAAGACGGAGCTCGGTCGTGCAGTGCTCGAGCGCTTGCCGAACCTGCGCGGCATCGGCGTGCTCGCCACGGGCTTCAACGTGGTCGATGTGGTCGCGGCTCGCGAACGCGGTATCCCGGTGTTCAACGTGCCCGCGTACAGCACGGCGAGCGCCGCGCAGCACACCATCGCGCTCCTGCTCGAGCTCAGCAACGCGGTCGGAGCGCACGATCGCGCGGTGCACCAGGGCGAGTGGGTGGCTGCCCCCGACTTCACGTTCTGGAAGCAGGCCGCCGTCGAGCTCGACGGGCAGGTCCTCGGGATCGTGGGCTACGGCGCGATCGGGAGACGTGTCGCGGCGATCGCCGCCAGCTTGGGCATGGTCGTCGTCGCGGCGGCGCGCGCGGGAGCGCCGGCGACCTCGGACGAAGACGGAGTAGAACGCCGCACGCTCGAGCAGCTCTTCCGCGAAGCGGACGTCGTCTCGCTGCATTGTCCGCTGACGCCCGACACGGAGCGTCTGGTGCGTCGCGAGCGCTTGGCGACGATGAAGCCGAGCGCGCTCCTCGTCAATACTGCCCGCGGTGGGCTCGTCGACGAGTCCGACCTCGCGACCGCGCTCGACTCGGGCACGATCTCGGGCGCGGCGCTCGACGTGCTCTCGAGTGAGCCTCCACGGGCGGACAACCCGCTGCTTCGAGCGAAAAATTGCATCATCACGCCGCACATCGCCTGGACGAGCCTCGCCGCGCGGCGACGCCTGCTCGAGGTGACCGCCGAGAACGTGCGCGCGCTCCTCGCCGGAAGCCCGATCCACGTCGTCAACCGCTCTTAGGCTACGCTTCTTCGCGAGGGCGAGAGCTCTGTCGGCGGGTTCTACGAAAGTGCGCGAGACGTCAGCGGACGAAAGGTCTTTCCTGGAACGCAGCGCGAGCGGCGTGTCCGCGTCGTATTGGCTGACGCGAGCGGTGCTGTTGCGAGCCATCGGCGCGATCTACGCGGTCGCCTTTGCGATCCTCGTGAACCAGGGCCCGAGCCTTCTCGGAAGTCAGGGGCTCTTGCCGGCGGCCGACTACCTGCGAAGGGTGCTCGTCGAGCAGGAGTCGGTCGGGCGAGCCTTCTTCCGACTGCCCACCCTCTTTTGGTTTTCGGCCACGGACCTCACCCTGCAGGCCTCGAGCCTCTTCGGCCTCGCGCTCTCACTGCTCGTGGTAGCAGGGATCGTCAACGCACCGATTCTTTTCGTGCTGTGGGCGCTCTACCTCTCCTTCGCGCACGTGGGGCAAGTCTTCTACGGCTACGGCTGGGACATCCTCCTCTGCGAGACCGGAATGCTTTCCGTGTTCTTGGCGCCGCCGCTCCGGCCGCGGCTCTTCTCCGAAAAGGATCCGCCTCCGCTGCCGATCATCGTGCTCTTCCGCTGGCTCGCGTTCCGCCTGATGTTCGGAGCAGGGCTGATCAAGATCCGCGGCGACGAGTGCTGGCGGGACCTCACCTGCCTCTACTACCACTACGAGACGCAGCCGAACCCGAGCCCTCTATCCTTCTATTTTCATCACCTACCGAACGTCGTCCACCGCGCGGGGGTGCTCTTCAACCACCTCGTGGAGCTCGTCGCGCCGTTCGGCGTCTTCGGACCTCGGAAGGTCAGGCTGGTTTGCGGGGCTCTGATCGTGGTCTTTCAGATCATCTTGATCCTGAGCGGGAACCTCTCGTTCTTGAACTGGCTGACGCTCGCGATCGCGCTCGCCACCTTCGATGACGGCGTGTTCCGGCGTCTCTCCGGCGCCCGCGTGCGAGCGCGCCTGGAAGAGCTCACCCGAAGCAAGCCCAAGCCGAGTCGAGCGAGGGTCGTCACGGTGTGGGCGTTCGTTACCGTGGTCGCGTTCCTCAGTCTGGACCCGATCGTGAACCTCCTGTCCCCTCGCCAGCGCATGAACGCGTCTTTCGACCCGTTCGATCTCGTCAACACCTACGGCGCCTTCGGCAGCGTGGGACGAGAACGCTTCGAGGTGGTGCTCGAAGGCACGAGCTCGCCCGTGCTCGGGCCAGACGTGGTCTGGAGAGAGTACGAGTTCCCCTGCAAGCCAGGTGATCCCGCGAGGCGTCCCTGTCTGATCACGCCGTATCACTACCGGCTCGACTGGCAGCTCTGGTTCGCGGCGCTCTCCGACTTCCGCTCGGAACCCTGGATCTTGAATCTGGCGTATAAACTCCTGCGCGGTGACCCGACGGTGAAACCTTTGCTCGCCGTCGATCCCTTTCCGAACGCGCCGCCACGCTTCGTCCGCGCGCGGCTCTACCGCTATCGGTTCACGAGCTCACGGGCGTCGGGGGCATGGTGGGAGCGCGAATTGGTCGGCGAGTACTTGCGCCCGCTGTCCCTGGAGCACCGCGAGTTTCGAAGCGTCTTGAAGAGCCGTGGCTGGCTTCAAAACTGACCCGCCGCGGCGAACCCGAGCCCTGCTCGCGCGGGGCCCACCACGATAGCTCGATCTTTGGAGTCCGTCGGCCACACGAGGTACGTCACCAGGGCCGCCGCAGCGCCGGCGCCGCCGACGATGAATCCGACGGTGGAAATCGTACCGGCGCTGTCGGAGTCGCCGATCGCTTCACGCAGATCCGCGCAGGCTCGTGGCTTCGGGTCGCTCGAGCAGGCACTGTTGTCTTCCCCTGGTAGTTGGTCGAGGGCTTTTTGCGCGTTCTCGATCCGCGACTCGGCGGAGCCTCGGCTCAAGAGAAAGCCGAGACCGACACTGAGCCCCACGACTGCCACCGTCGCCTCACTGACGAGCACGATCTCACGCGCTCCGATGCTGCTCCCCGGATCGCGTTCTGGTACCGCTTCCGACTCCGGGGTCGAGGTCGCTCCGACCTTCGCGGGCGACGGGGCCGCGTCGGCGGGCGCGGCTTGCTTCTTCTTCAAGGGCAGGTCCAGGCGCTGGGACTGGCCCGGAGCGAGCGTGACCTCGAGCTCGAACGGCTCGTAGCCGAGAGCTTCCACCTTGATGCGGTGTCGCCCAGGGTCGAGCGGCGCCGGACGCCCGAGCACGAGAGGGGCAACCTGATCGCCGTCGAGCCAGACTTTGGCGAGCGAGACCCCCGGCGGCAAAAATAGCGAGAGCCTGGCGACTTTCGCCTGGACGCGCTCGCGGGCGGGCAAAATCTGTCGCTCGACGTCGGGCGCGCTCTGCCCCCCTCGAACGAGGTCGAGCGCGCGATCGTACTCGAGCAGCGCCGTCACGAACTCTCCGAGCTGCTCGGCGCAATAGCCGAGGTGAAACCTCAAGCCGGGCGTGTCCTTGATCTCGAGCGCCGCCATCAACTTCTTGCGCGCGCCCGCGAAGTCTTCTCGACTCTCGAGCTCCGTCGCCTCTTGGAAGAGCTTGCGCGCCACAGATAGCTCGGTCGCGTTGGGCTCGGCGTGCGCCACGCTCGCCGCGCTCATCGCGAGCAAGAAGAGCGCGAGCGCCGTTCGCGCTCTTCCGCGGCCCACTCTCTTCGATTTCCTCCGCTGCTTGCTCATCGCTGCCCCCAACCCCTTACTCCAAATAGACCCCGGAAAGTACGATCCCAGCCCCGTCTCGCGTCCAGAACGGCCTCACGGCCTGCGTTCGTTCGACTTGTCGTTCAGGCAAGAGCAACCAAGCTGCCAGGGTGACCGCGCCGGCAATTCCGCCGGTAACGAACGCGATCTCCGCGACGTTACGGCTCGAGGCCTCGCGGTCGATGCTCTCGCGGTAGTCGATGCACGCGGTGCTCGTCGCGGTCTTGTTACAACCACTCGCTTCGGCTGCGGGCCGCAGCGAATCGGTGTGATCACTGGTGCTCGCTGCATCCAGAGTAAAGGCAGTCCCGACGACGAGACCCGCGAAGGTGATGGCCGTTCCGCCGAGGAGGATCGCGGTGCGAAGATCGGCGTTCCGCTCGGTCGGGGCCGGCTCATCGAGCGGGCGCGGCGCGGGCGCGGGCGTCGGCGGTGCGGTCGCGCCTTCGGGCTCGGCGCGCTCGGCAGACTCGAGCTCGAGCTTGATTTGAACGGTCTGGCTCGTGCCAGGGAGCACGTTCAACACGAGCTCTCGCTGGCGATAGCCCCCCTTCGCGCGCACGACGACCCGGTGCTCACCCGGAGCGAGGTAGAGCGGATTCTCGAACGGACCATTTCCCATCGACGCTCCGTCCACGAGCACCTCCGCCCCGAGCGGGCGTGTGACCAGGCGGAACGCGCCGACCTTCTCGAGGACGCCGTCGAGCAGCGCCCGAAACCGCTGCTCGGCGTTGCGGAACTCGTCGCGAGCGCTGGTCGAGAACGTGCGCAAGCAGTAGTCGAGGTGCTCGGCGGCCGCGACGTGCAGCCCGAGCTCGGCTTCCGTGCGCCCGAGATTGCACGCGACGTCGAAGCTCCGCCGAATCGCCCACGCCTCTTGATAGGCGTCGTAGGCGCCGTGCAGGTCCCCCGCCGCAAAGGCCTCGTTCCCCTCCCTGAACAACGCGCGAGCTCGCTCCGCTTCCGAAGCGAGCGCAGGTGCGGTCGTCAACGCCAGAGGCAGTAGGAGCCGCGCGAGCCGACTCACTCGAGCCAAACCTTCTCCTTCCGTAGCGCATCGTGGGGCGCTGGAGCCGAGGAGGGTAGCGGCTTCGGCTTGGAGGACTTCACCCTCCGGGAAGAGGCGCTGGCGGCGCCGGTCGGCGCCACCGGGTTTCCGGGTCGAGTTTGTTCCTCGGCCACGTCGACGAGCTCGATCGAGTTGACGACCGCGGCTCGAGCGCTGGCAGATTCCGGGGCGCGGCCGAGCTCGTGACGGTTACCGCGACTGATCCAAGCGAGCGACCCGGCGATGATCAGCACCGACGCCGTCAAGACGCCGCCAAGGAGCCAAAAACGCCTGCTTTCCACCACTCCCGGCGAGCTCAGCCGCTGGGTGCGCGCCCGCCGGGGATCGACATCCGGGGCGAGCCGGACGGGTACCATGTCGAGAGTCTTGTGCTCCGAGACCGCCGGCAGACGACGCGGTGCCTCGTACAAGATCGCCTGATCGGGCAGGGCGTCCACGTCGGCGTCGATGGTAGGTGTGCGCACGGTGGGATCGCGATCGTCGTTCAGGACGTCGGCGTCGTGGCTCGATATGCGGTGACGGGCTTCGCTACTCATGGCGGAAGAGGCTTCTCGACTAGCTGCGAAAGTGGACTTTTCGCCTGACCCTACAGTCCCGATGCGACCCCCATCCGTGGGGCGTGTCAATGGGTCGGCCGGGCAAGGGTGCGAGTTGCTGGCTTTCCGAGTCTCCGCCGAACGATTTCGAGCCGAGGATGAGCCGACCGAGAGTCGGCCAACCGACCAATTCGACGCAAAGTATGGCTGCCGGAACAAAAGCGGGTAATGGGTGGGGACTCGCATGAGGTTCGGCCGTCTGCTCATCGCGGCTTTCCTGCTCGCCGTAACCCCGCTGCAAGCGGCTCCCGCTCCACCGAAGCCGCGAGTTCACGTGGTCCATGAC
>JAEZYO010001024.1 GCA_023419055.1 Pseudomonadota bacterium
GCAAGAGGCTGATGAGGCGCGCCTCTGCTTCGACGTGAGAAACGAGCTCGTTCAGGTCGGGCAGCAGCGTGGCAAGGCGAAGCGGCGACGGATCGCGTGCGTAGACGGCGTCGCACGTCGCCTGAAAGCGCTGGGCGATTCGCAGCCCGCTGCGCAGGGCGCCGAGAGCAGGACGCGTCACGTCCACGGCGCACAGGACATGTCGGATCGAAGATAGTGTCATCGCGTTACCCCTCCGCGGGCGGGGCCGGCTCTTGCTCGACTTTACCAACCAGCGTGCGGAAAGGCGTCCGTTGGGGCTCGAGGACGTCCCACTCTGTTCGATCCATTGAAGGACTCTCCAGAAGCCCCGCAAACCCCTCGGGCGAGGCTCGCTGACTCTCGAATCGTAACCGCCGCTCGTACCCGAAGCGCCCGTTCGTATGGAACTGACGCTGGAGCTTACCGCTCACCTCGTCGCGCTGAATTGCTACGACGGCGGTACTGACGCTCCGACACCATAGGCTCTTCGGTGAAGTTGGTCAAGGTTCAGAGCCTCGATGGAGGAGGATCGCACGACCGCTCACAACGTACTTTCGAGCACCAAGTGTGATCAGCGGAAAAGGCGGGAACTCCAGGCGCGATGTGGGCGCCCTCTTCGCTCCATTCTGCCACTCCGCCACGCGCACGGAGCGCGCACCTCGACCGCCTGAAATCGAACGCACAGACTGATGAATGGTCGCCTTTCGACTGGAGCGCTTGGGGCTGATCATCGATCCGGAGCCAGGCAATCCTCACGAGGCCGAAGGGATCTTGAATATTTGTTTCCGCGCCTCGTCGCGCGAGGCAACTACTCGCGCATCGGGATCGCGCGGGTGAAGTTCGACGAACAGGGTGACCCCGCCGGAATCGAGCGCCTCGGCGTCGCGCTCGAGCCCGGGACCGACTACGAGCTTCGCGCGGCGGTTGCGAGGACCCTCGTGTCACCTACGTCGAGAGCCTCTCGCGCTACGTCATGACGTACACGGCGCTCTCCGAACGCGGCCCTCGCATCGCCGTCGCGACCTCCGAAGATCTCTTCCACTGGGAGCGCCTCGGGCTTGCGGCCTTCATGCCGCACGGGCAAATCCAGTTTCAAGGCGTCGACAACAAGGACGGCGCAGTCTTTCCGGTGCCGATCCCGAATCCGGCGGGCCAGCCGTCGATCGCGATCCTGCACCGGCCGCTCTTCCCGGGGACGCGACCCGAGGAAATCGGTGAAAGGCTCTACCCGGAGACGCGCGCCGAAGGGATCGAGCGAGAACCGGTCGACCGAGAGCGCGAGAGCATCTGGATCTCGTACTGCTCGCTCGGAGACCGCCCTCCCGGGGAGGAAGCGCACCGCTACATCTGCCATTTCGGGAGCCACCATCGCCTGGCGAGTCCGGTCGCGGATTGGGAGCTCGTGAAGATCGGCACGGGCACGCCGCCGGTACCGACGCGCTTCGGCTGGCTCATCGTGTATCACGGGGTGTGCGAGTTGCCGGAGCCCACCGGCTCGCACCGCTTTCGCTATTCCGCGGGGGTGATGGTGCTGTCGCGAGAAGAGCCCCACGTGATCCTGTACCGCTCGCCGCAGCCCGTGCTCTCGCCGACCCATCCGGACGAGCTCGACGGCGCGGTGCCGAACGTGGTCTTTCCGACCGGCATCGACCGTCGCGACGACATCGGCCAGCCCGAGCGCTTCGACGTGTACTACGGCATGGCCGACGACAGCATCGGCGTCGCCAAAATGATGCTGCCCGATCGTCTGCCCGAGCACGCGCCCGCCGATCGCAATCACGCTACCAGGCGTTGAAGAGCTTGACCGCGAGCGCGGTGAGACCTGCGCTCGACGCTCCGATGCCGACGGCGAGGACTGCGAGGTTCCTGCGCCGGTTTCGTGGCAACCGGAGCGTGAAAAGCCCGGTGACCGCGCCGGCGAGAGCGCCGAGGATCGCGCCGTTGAACATGAAGCCGAGCTCTTCGAGCCCTTGTCCGCCGCGCCCGAGGAGCCGAGGCCCGAACAACCCCCCGGCGCAGAAGCCGACGACCACCCCACAGGCGACGAAGCTCGCGAAGCAGAGCAGCTCGATCAGGACGGTAACTACCTTCTTCATCTCGAACGGCCCATCGTGCCAAAAGTAGCAGAAGTCCTGTGAGGTGACGCACACGGTCGAGGACCGAGACGAGCTCTGCGCAGCCGGAAGATCCGCGACCACCGGAGCTCGTTCGGCCTACTGCACAGCGGCTGGAGCTGGGTGCTGGAAGAGCAACGGCGCCGTGGCCATTGGGAGACGTTCGTGCCCACGGGGCCGGGCGACGTGGGGCGCCTCGACTCGACGATCGTCGGCGCGCTCGCCTATTTTCACCCTGCCGGCTCTATCAGGGCCCCAAGCTCGATCGTGGCGTCGACTGGGCGATGCGCCAGACGGTCGAGACCATCTACTCGCATTTCGTCGACGTCGGCTTCCGGCATGAGTCGGCCTGGAACTGCTACGGCCCTACCTGACGTTGCAGCTCGCTCACTGCTTCCTCTACCTGGGCGACGTCGGGCGCATGGATTCGCTGCTCGCCTGGTCGGTCGGGAACGCGGGCTACGCCCGGCTCAGTCGCGCCGCGGGTAGCGGCGAGCTCTGGAACGTGGTGCTCGGCGCCTGGAACGAACAGCACGCGTATCCCGTCGCCAAAGACTTCGCCGAGTTCCCGGGTCGATCCTGGTACATGGGTGACATCCCGCACGGCTGGGCCCGCGCCGAGTTCTTGATGCGCTTGCGAGACATTCTCTTCTTCGAATCGGACGAAGACGTCGATCCGCACCTCTGGCTCGTTCCCGGAGTGCCGGCGCACTGGTTGGCCGACGGACAATCCATCCTCGTGGACGACGCTCCTACGACCTTCGGCCGCGCGATCTCGTTTCGTGTGACCCACCTAGCGGCACAAAAGCGCGTAGAAATCGCGTTCACGTCAGCGCCACCCGCTCACGTCCGAGCGATCTATCCGTGTTCGCTTCGGAAACATCACGAAAGCCACGGCGAACGGAGCTCTCCGCGCGTTCACGGATCGTGAGGTCTACTTGCCCGCGGGCACGACCGAGGCAGAGGTGAGCTACGCGTGACGGCAAGATGGTTTCGTCCCGCTCGCCGTCCGGGGCGTTAGGGGAGGACGCTTAACCGATGCGCGACGGAGTCAGATGTTTCAGTGCCCGCTGCGCTGTTCATGTTGTACGAGATGACGATCGATTCATTTGAATGAAGCAAGGAGGAGGATCGTCTGCTCGTCCGTGCCGGCTGGAACCGATTCCAAAGTCGGACGAACTCACAACTTGAAAACTAGTTGTTGACCACTCGAGGGGCGATTAATTAGTCTGGCGGAGTTTTTGGTGGCTGTGAGGCTGCGTGGGCCGCACGAGGGTTGGCTCGGCTTGCCGAGCTGATTGCTGTTCGCGCAGTTCTTGCGTTGCTCGCGGGTGGAAGGCCCACGAGCTTGACTGTGGAGGCGGTAGGGATGCGAGGGATAATCAAGAGCACGGGTCTGCTGGGCTCGTTGGGCGTTGCTTTGATGGGCGCGCTCTCGGGCTGCGGCGCAGGTAGTGACGAGCCGGGCGCGGGGAACGGACCCGCGGCCGTCGACGACAGCGTGACGAGCGGCGCCGTTCAGGCGCTGCGCGACGCGTTTCCGAAAGCGAGGCTTTCGGCGGTCGGCAACACGATCGAGCGCGTGTACGGTAGCGAGCTCTCGACTGGAGCAACGCCGGAAGCCGCGGTCGAGCGCTTCTTGGCCGACCATGCGAGCGCCTTCGGCGCCGACAGCGCGGACTTGAAGCCGGCGCTGCCGGTGGACGGTCGGTCGATCCCGGCTACATCGGCGGGGCCGCTCGGCCTCATGTTCGACAAGGCGACCGGAAAGTATCGCTACTACCTGTTCCGCTACGGGCACGAGCGAGCCGGCCTACGCGTCCACAAGAGCGCGCTTTTGGCGCTCGTGAGGAACGACGGCAAGGACCATCCGGTAGTCTGGGCTTCCTCCTCCCTGAGAGGGCTCGGCAAGTTCGCGCCGCAAACGCTTTCGACCCCTCCGGTCGTCAATCAAGCCAAGGCGCTCCGCGCGCTCGGCAGCAAGGTCGATTTCGCGGGGCGGCCGGTCGCTGCACCGGCCACCTTTACCAGCGTGGAGGCGCCGCAGCAGGTGATCTTCGCCGGTAACGGGGCGCGCACGCTCAATCCGCGTCTCGCGGTAGAGTTCGTCGCCGAGAGCGCGAGCCCACCCGGGCGCTGGCGCTTCACCGCAGACGCGAACACCGGCGACATCCTCGACATCGAAGACTTGGTCGTCTTCGAGGCGGTCGGCGGCACGGTCGCTGGCAACGTGACCGAAGGCGCCAAGGCCATGGACTGCGCGAACGAGGTTCCCACCTCGTTCCCGTACGCCGAGCTCGGCATCGTGGGCGGCGCTTCCGCTTTCGCGGACACTACCGGCGCGTTCCTGGTTCAAAACCCCGGCACCGATCCGGTGACCTTGAGCTCGCTCATCGGCGGCGAGTTCTTCGACGTCACCGACATCACCGGAACCAATGAGCAGCTCCAGGCCACCGTCGTACCGCCCGGCCCGGTGAGCCTGCTCCACAACGCGGCCAACGAGTCGGACCTCGTGCGCGCCGAGGTCAACGGTTACGTCCACAGCAACATCGTTCGCGATTTCTTGCTGAGCTACGTGCCGAACTACCCGACCATTTCGACCCAGACGAACTTCCCGGTGAACGTGAACCGGACCGACGTCTACTGTCCGGGCAACGCCTGGTACGACTACTCGTCGATCAATTTCTGCGTCGGGAGCTCGGCCTACTCGAATACGTCGTTCGCCAGCATCAATCACCACGAATACGGCCACCACATCGTCACGAGCGGTGGCAGCGGTCAGGGTGAGTACGGCGAGGGTATGGCGGACGTCGTCGCGATGCTGGTCGCGGAAGACCCGGGTCTCGGGTACGGCTTCTTCCTCAACCAGTGCTCGAGCCCGCTGCGCAACGCGGACAACAACTGCCAGTATTCGGCGGCGAGCTGCTCCACGTGCGGCAGTGAGGCGCACGACTGCGGCAACCTCATCTCGGGCACGATCTGGGACATGCGCCTCGCGTTCCAGGCCGCGTACCCGGACACCTACGTGGACCTCGTGAACCAGCTCGTTCTGAGCTCGATTCCGATGCACACGGGCACGGCGATCGACGGATCGATCGCCATCGACCTGCTGACGCTCGACGACGACGACAGCAACCTCGACAACGGCACCCCGCACTACACGCAGATCTGCGCGGGGTTCACCGCTCACGGCATGACGTGCCCGCCCATCCTCGAAGGTCTGGGCTTGAGCGGGTCGGATCTGGACGCCGAGGGCCCGACCGGTGGTCCGTTCTCGCCCGAGAGCGTGACGTACACCGTCAAGAACCTCGGTCCCGATCCCGTCGTCGACTACACGGTGAGCATCGTCGGCGGCACTCCCTGGTTGGACGTGCTGAACGGGAGCGGGCAGCTCGAGCTCGGTGAGGAGGCGCAGGTCACGGTCGCGATCGACCAGGCGGAAGCTGCTCTCCTTCCGAACGGCGTGCACCAGGCCACGGTTCAGTTCACGAACGTGACCGACGGCACGGGCAACGCCACCCGGCCGGTCGAGCTCGAGGTCGGCGTACCGAACGCGATCTACGTGGAGGACTTCGAGGAAGGGCAGGGCGGCTACACGGTCGACCCCGGCTCGAGCAACCTGTGGCATCGCACGGCGAGCTGCGCCTCGACTCAGCCGGGTCACACGTCACCGAACAGCCTGTTCTTCGGGTTGGACTCGAGCTGCACGTACAACACCGGCGGCGTCTCGAGCGGCACCGTCACGTCACCCGCGATCGTCGTGAACGACACGTCGCTGGTCAAGCTCCGCTTCTCGTACTTCCTCGGCACGGAGCGCATCGGCAACTACGACGCAGCGGTCGCTCAGGTCTCGGTCAACGGCGGTGAGTTCGTCACCGTCGCGAGCAACAAGCCCGGGAGCGCGTTGCTCGACGACATGACGGGGCTCTGGCAGCGAGCGGACCTCAACATCACGTCGCTGGTCGCAGGGCTGAGCTCGGCGACGATTCGGTTGCGCTTCGGCTTCAACACCGTCGACAGCGTGGCCAACGACTACCCCGGCTTCCTGGTGGACGACGTCGAGGTGCGCGCCTTCTCCGAGGCATGCACGACCAACGCCGAGTGCGATGACGGCGCCTACTGCAACGGCACCGAGCAGTGCACGAACGGCGTCTGCACGGGCGGTACTCCGGTGGTTTGCGACGACGGCGTCGCTTGCACCGCGGACAGCTGCAACGAGGCGACCGACTCTTGCGTCTCGACGCCGAACAGCGGCCTTTGCGACGACGGTGTGGCTTGCAACGGCACCGAGACCTGCTCGGCCACGGGTTGCCAGGCCGGCACGCCGCTCGACTGCAACGACAACAACGCGTGCACCGCCGACAGCTGCAACCTGACCCTGGGTTGCCAGAACACGCCGATCACCTGCAACGACGGCAACGAGTGCACGACCGACAGCTGCAACCCGGCGAGCGGCTGCGCGTACGAGAACAACACCAACTCGTGCACGGACGACGGCAACACCTGCACCAGCGACGTCTGCAGCGCCGGTGTGTGCACCCATCCCGACAACGGCAGCTGCGGTGGCAACGGGCCGTTCGTCGAGAGCGGCGGTCAGGTCGTGATGGAAGCCGAACACTTCCACACCACGGTCGCCCGCGCGAGCCACAACTGGACCACGGTCGCTGACGGCAGCGCGTCCGGCGGCTCGCTGGTGAATGTCGTCCCGAACAACAACACCAACATCAACACCGGCTACACGACGGGCAGCCCGCAGCTGAACTTCCAGATCAAGTTCACCACCACGGGGACCTATCACGTCTGGCTCCGCGGCTCGGGCGCGACGGCCGACGACGACTCCGCACACGCCGGCTTGAACGGCGCGGGTCCGGCGAGCGCCGATCGCATCAGCTCGTTCAATACGAGCCTCACCTGGAGCAAGAGCACGATGGACGGCCCGGTCGCGACCATCGTGGTGAGCTCGCCTGGTGTCCACACGTTCAACATCTGGATGAGAGAAGACGGCTTCAAGCTCGACAAGATCATCCTGACGACGAACGCGAACGCCACCTACAGCGGCGCGGGTCCGGCGGAGAGCCCGAAGGACGCCGGCTGCACCTCGAACAGCCAGTGCAACGACAACAACCCGTGCACGAACGACACCTGCTCGGCAGGGTCTTGCAGCTACACGAACAACACGGTCTCGTGTCAGGACGACGGTAGCTCCTGCACGAACGACGTGTGCAGCGGCGGCGTGTGCACGCACCCGGACAACGGGAGCTGCGGCAACCAGGGCGCTTGCGCTGGTCGCTGCACGAACCCGGTGATCTTCACCCAGAACTATCAGTCCGGTAACCTCGGAACGGCGGCCACTTGCCACCAGACCACGGCGAACCTCGCCGGCGGCAACTGCGGCAACTTCGCAGCCGGTCGCACGCTGACCGTCAACGGCGTGACGATGACCTGCAACAACGGCAACTGGAGCTCTTTGCCCCCGAAGAGCAACGGCGGCTACTGCGTGCAGACGACCGCGGGCAACCACCCCTGGGCGTACTTCGCGACCTGGTGATCGCTAGCCAGCGGTAGCAACGAAAGGGCGGCGGCTCGAAAGGGCTCGCCGCCCTTCTCTTATTTGCCTCTTCGTCATTCTGGTTTTGTTGGGTCTTGCACTCGCGGAAAACCATCGCCGACGGCACTTGCCCCCGTGCTCCTGCACGCTCGCTGCCGGGGCCGGCGTCGTCGCGCCACGCCATCGCCGCCCTGTCGCTGGCTCCACGCCGCGCAGCGATCCGACCAAGGCGGTTGGGCGCTCAACCCCCGACCGTCACGACGCTCGAGGTGGGTGGTGGAGCCTTGGGGAATGGTCATCCCCGTCAAGCCTGAAGACGCCGTGCTCCGCGCTGGGCCGCGATCCGAGCAAGGGGAAGACTACCCGTGGGCCATCAAGAGTTGAGAGGAGATCCTCCAGCGTGCAAGGCTCCGGCGCGTCATCTAGTCATGCACCACGCGAGCCCGCTCCTCCTGCTGACCGTGCTTGGGTCCGGATGCGCCAAGGCCACCAATCCCGCGACATCGCCGATTGACGGATACGGGTACGAGAATGTCAACGACCCAGGCGCCGAAGCCGAGGCCCGCGCCGCCAAGCGACCGACGTCCTGCGTGGGCGTTTCCTGTGCTCCGCCACGAGTGTGCAGGCTGCTCTCGACGAGCGATCCTGGCGCCATTGCGCGTGCGTACTGCCTTGGTCCCGACGACGACCTCTGCAAGTTGGATCCGCAACTCTGCCAGGACAGCATTTGCCGAACCCAACCGGGGTTGTGCGAATAGTTGGTAACCGCTGCGCCGGTGCTGCTGAGTCGCGCGTCTTCTTCGAGGAACCCGTGACTCGGCAGCACCCGTGGTGGCGCTGGCACTGCTCGGACGGACGGACCTCATCGTCATGGTCGCCACCACCGACGCCGCCGTCGAAGAGCTCAGGTCGGCGCTCCGCTGGGACGGCGTGGCTCTTCCTGTGGATACCCCCGCTCGGAGGGCTCTCGGTCTTGGGCTGCGTGCTGCTCTGACCTCGACTGTTCGGGGCGCACGCGTTGCGGCGCATGCGGGAGCGCCGAAGCCGAGGCGCGCTCGTCGTCGACGTGTAGGCACCGCCGCCGAAGGTCGGCACGATAGGCTCAACCCCAAGGGTGGCAGAACAACCGGCAGAACTCGGACATGTGTCGTTACGCCTACAAGAGTTACAAGCCGCACTTCGTCTGCTTCGAGTGCCGGAAGCAGTTCAAGCGCCCTCCACTCGAGGACGTTCTCGTGCAGCAAGGTCGCCTTCACGTGCTCGAGCACCTTCGGCGAGCGAGTGTTAGCGCAACGAAGCAGGCTCGCGCGGAGCGCAGCGTCGGGACGACGATCGCGAGGCTGCGCCGCGAACATCGGGAGCTCGTGTCACGATGTCCACAATGCGGCGCTGTGATGGCGGATCTGGGCCTGGACTTCAAGCCGCCGCGCGTCTCGGCCATTCGCTCTTGGGCGCGCCTGAGGAGTATGTACGAGCTCGGCCACGCTTGGCACACGTGCGGTTGCAATGGGCCGGGTTTCATCCCTACGGATGCGACCGCCTACGCAGAGTACCTCGCCACGCGAGCTCGCGTCTTCGCAGCCAGGATGCGACGCGCGGAACGGCGCTCGGGCGTCGATACGGCGACGCGCGCTGCCGAGGCCCGCTACTGGTCGGAGTTGCTCGCGCAGGTGCAGAACGAACGAAAGCGCCGACGTGGAGCGATCACGCCATGACCAACCTGGGACCCGAGAGAGTACGAGTTCTTGTGCAACGCAGCTGGGGCGCCGCAGAGTGATGTTCACCGGCGTGCTCGTCGCGCTGATGGCTCTCTCCTACGTTCCATAGACCCTCGTTCATGCAGGTCTGTCGCCACAATACCCACATTGATCGTCGAGGGCCCTTATCTCGTCGACGGGAGACCCACGGCCGAGGCAGAGGTTCTCTACAAGGCTCTCCGTGCGCGCCTAGACGAGCTTCGTGGGTACGCCGCAGCCAAGCTCCTCGAGCTCTATAACGACGCGTGGCTCGATGACGATATCGGCAGGCTCGACCACGCCGGCTTCGCTGCGCATCTGACAGCCGTCGCTCGTCGTTCTCGACGAAATTGACGTTGCGGCGCTCTACTTCGACGATGGTGGCATGTTCGCGGGACACCTCGTCGAGGTCAACCTCGAGGGGACGACACCATCCTCCGTCAACATCGTAGGTTGAACAGGCGCCCAGCAGATTATTGCAGCAGACGGCCACGAAAGCGCAGCCGCACGACTTGGTAAGGTCGCGCAGGTCGGTCTATGGTGACTGAGGATACCGGGAGGTAGGGCATGAGCGACAGTTACGAAGCACTGATTGAGCCCCGCGCGACGGTCGACGAGGCCGAAGCGCTAGCGGCGGAAGCTGTCGGGGTTCTCTCGAGAGCGGGCCTCATTGTTCCGGTGCCGTCCACCGAATGTGTGCTCGACGGCGTCGGGTATCCCGCAGGCCCGCGGTGCCCGGACGCCTACACGGCCGAGGATTCCGGCGAACTCATGGGTGACCGTTTTTGGACGCTCGAGACGAGTGGCGTCGAGATCCACACCAAGCCCTGGGTGAACGTCTGGGGGTTCCCACAACTCAGCAGCGCCGTCTGCCCGCAGTGTGGACACGATCGCGCGGAGGAATTCATCGAAGACATCGGCGGCCTCGTCGACGACTTCCTGTCCACAGGCGTGGTCCCCGATGTTCAGTGTGTCTCGTGCCACGCCCCGTCGAGCATTCACGATTGGCAGTGCGACCCGCACCTCGGCTTCGTCAAGTTCGCCATTGTCTTTTGGAACTGGCCGCCGTTCGCCTCCGAAGACTGGAAGGTCAACGTCCACGCCCTGCTCGAGGAACACCTCAAGCGCCCTCTCTTTTCGACGTTCGGCGGAATGTGATCCCGAGACTGTCCGACCGCGCTTCCTCGTGGAGCCCCGGCCGTATCCGGAGCCTCCTCATCGTGGTGATGTTCGCTTCCGGATGCGACTCGAGCCACGAATTGGCGCCTGCGGGCAGCCCGTCGTCCGTAGCGAGATCGACGTCGCCCTCGGGGTTGCCTCCGAAACCAAACCCACTGAGCCGCCTGCGCCTGGCGGGAACGTGCCCCGGTGATCACGTCGCACAGTGCGTGGCCAGGCGGGCGAAGCGTCGCCTATCCAAGAAGGACATCGGGAGGCTTCGTAGCGTGATCGACGAGTGCTTCAGCGCCCGCGATCCCAAGCTGCTCTGGGACGAAGGCGCTTGTTTGCCGCTCGAGTTGGGCGTGGACAAGCGCAATTTGCAGATGGTGGTGCTGGAGTACCGGTGCTCGGACGTCTGTCCGGCGCAGGGCGGCGTCGGCATCTTCTATG
>JAEZYO010001026.1 GCA_023419055.1 Pseudomonadota bacterium
CTTCGACCGCCGCGGAGCGGTCGACTAAAGAAGCCCGAGCTCTTTCGGAGGAACTGCGATGACGAAACTGTTACTGCCCGCCGAGGGCGGATGCCGTTGTGGCGAAGTACGCATCGACATCAGCACGCCGCCGCTGATTGCCATGGCTTGCCACTGCAGGGGTTGCCAGCGCATGAGCTCGTCCGCCTTCTCGCTTTCGGCTGCCATCCCCGTGGATGGGTTTACCGTGAGCCGTGGAAGCACCGTCGTCGGTGGAGTGCGCGAGCCCTCTGCCGGGCATCACTTCTGTCCCTCGTGCATGACGTGGATGTTCACCCGACCGGTCGGCATGGACTGGTTCGTCAACCTCCGCCCCAGCATGCTCGACGAGCCCCGCTGGTTCCGTCCGTTCGTCGAGACGTACACGAGCACCAAGCTGCCCTTTGCGACAACCGGGGCCGTGCACAGCTTCGAGACCTTTCCTCCGATGGAAGCGTACGCGGACCTCGTGAAGGAGTACCAGGAGTGGGCAGCCGGCTAGAAAGCTAGCGCCGGGGCGCGCGTGCTGGAGCGCGCCCGGGCGCCATGGTGCATCTGCACCATGGCGGGTCGCTGCGCGTGGAAATAGTGTTTCTCGTGAGCCAGGCTGGCAGCGACGCCCAGCCGACGGCTCCAACGACGAGGAGAAGGCTATTTTCATGCGCTTCAGAACGCTCATTTGGCTCGCCGCTACGCTCACCCTTTCGGCATGTGGGAGCGACAGCGACGAATCGTCCGGTCAGGCGCCGGATCGTCAGAATGACGGTGATTCAAACTCGGATGTGAGCGGGCCGTGCAGCACGAGCCACTGCGAAGCGCCGCAGCTTTACACGTGCTTCGAGTGGGGCGTCGACGACGACGAGCACGTGCAACTTTGCGAGCAGTTCGGCGGTGAAGTCGCGGCGGGGGCGTGCCCGGACGCGGACAAGGTGGCCGGCTGTAAGTCGACCTCCCCCTTCTCGGACAAGGGCTGCGTCATCAACTGGGGCTACGCGCCTGCCCTCGGCGAAGACGACGTGCGTGCAGACTGCGACGACCGCAAGGGCGAGCTCGTACACTAACCAAGCTGCCTTCGCGACCTTCGACGCGAAGCCGTCACCGGCTACTCGCCAGCATGCGGTCGAGCTCGACTTTGCTCGAGATGCCGAGCTTTTCATAAATGTTGGCGAGATGCCGGCGCACGGTGCTGGGCGAGATGGCCAGACGCTGCGCGATGTCGCGATGGGTGTCGCCCAGCGAGAAAGCCTCCGCGACCTCGGTCTCCCGGGCGGTGAGCGCGTCCGAAGCGACTCGACGGCGCACGTGGATGAGATGCACCCCTTCGGTCTCGTCGCCTTGCACCACGAGGCGGCCCGGACGCACTTGCGCCCGGGGGGACGCCGCGAGCTTGCCCCACAGCTCTGCCGGGAGGAAAGGCCCTGACCACTTCGGCCACTCCGTTCGGAGGAGCTCGACGAGCCCCGGCTCGGCTTCGAGCACGACGCCCTCACGCGAGACGATCGCGGCCGAGTGCCCGTGCGCGGCGGAGACGTGCGCGGTGCGCCGGAGCCGACCGAGGCGTGCTCGGCGCGTCGACGCGAACACGTGCGGCACCAGCGCCTCCACGAAGCGGCGCTCCGATTCGCTGAACGGCCGCGCTCGGTCCGCGCGATGGACGGCCATCACCCAGTAGAGACCCTCGCTCGATGACACCAGCGCCGTGCAGAGCAGATGAGCGACCTTCCACTTGCGGCAGTGCTCGCGTGCGAGCTCGTAGCCGTCGAGGAACGGGCCCTCGGTGTCCACGTTGAGCGTGGTGCCGGGCTTCTGCATCGCTTCGAGGGCGGCCGGATCCCGATGCCTGATCTTCTCCCAGCTCTCGATGAACTCCCAAGGCTGAGAAAAGAGTCGGACGTCGTGCCCCACCGGGATCCCCTCCTGGATGCTGCCGCCGCCGAGCATCCCGGCGTCGAACGGTACGACTCGCCGGACTCGATCCATGATCATCGTCTGCTGTTCGCGGTAGCCGGCGCCGTGCGCTTGCTCGTGAAACTCGAGGATGCAGCGCGAGAGCTCGCCGAGATCGGTCGTCAAGTCGTGTGTCATGGCCTGCGGGCAAAACGCCTGGTCACGTACAGCTAAGTCAGGATGACGTCTTCCGCCATGGCGGACCGATCGCGAACGAAGTCTCACAATGGGAGCAAGCTTCAATGACCACGTGAATTCGATCCGCTCGAGGACCGGCTCTTAGGACCACGACTCGATGCGCGCCGCCAGAAAGTCGACGAACAGCCGCACGCGCTGGGACACCTGATGGTGGCGCGGATACACCGCGTAGAGTGATTGCTGCTCGGCTCTCCATTCGCCGAGGACCGGCTCGAGCTGACCGGCGGTCAGCGCCTCGCTCACGGTGATCGTGGGCAGCAGCGCGATGCCGGCGCCGGCCACCGCGGCCCCCGCGAGCCCCAGGCTGTTGTTGACCGAGAGCGGCCCTCGAACGTCGAGCCGGAGCCTCCGCGAGCCCCGTGCCAGCACCCAGCGCGTGGGTGTTTGGGCGAGACTGTAGACGAGACAGCGGTGACGGCTGAGCTCGCGAGGGTGGCGCGGCCTGCCGTGCGCGCGCAAGTAGCTGGGAGCTGCGCAAAGCACGCGCTCGATGGTCCCGAGCTTGCGAGCCAAAAGGCTCGAGTCCGACAGCTTGCCTCCTCGGAGCGCCACGTCGAAGCCTTCTGCGATCAGGTCGACGTAACGGTCGTTCATTTCGAGCTCGACCTCGAGCTCCGGATACTGCACGAGGAATGCGCCGATGGCCGGCGCGAGGCGCGCGATCCCGAGCGACATCGGCACCGCGACGCGCAGCGAGCCGCGGGGCGCGTCACGGCGATCTTTGACCTCGGCGTCGAGCGTCTCGAGCTCGTCCAGGATGGCGCTGACGCGCCGGAGGTAGGCCTCGCCTGCTTCGGTCATGCGCAGCCGGCGAGTGGTGCGCTCGATCAGGCGGGCTCCGAGCTCTTCCTCGAGCTCCCGCACGTTCTTGCTGACCGCGGCGTTGGACAGGCGCAGCTGGCGCGCCGCGGCGCTGAAGCTACCGAGCTCGCACACACGGCGAAACACCCGCAAGGCGGTCAGCTTGTCCATGGGCCACGGACTATTATTTACCGCCGGTAAAAAGTGAAGTCGCCGCGAGGCCCGTTCTTCGAGACCTGCGGAGTGCCTAGGCTCCCGGCATGAACAACAAACACCTGTACCTACTCATCGCGCTCGCGGCGCTCGGCCTCACGGCTGGCGTCGCTTCTCGTAGCTTCGCCGCCGGGCCCAAGGTCGGCGTCAGCCCCTGGGGACCGAAGGACGAGATCGGGCGACTGAACCTGATGACGCCGGAGTCCCGCGCCGGCGTGCTGCGGCGCCTCGGCGGTCCCAAGGTCTACGACTTGTCGGTCGAGTACTTCATCGGCATGCCGAGCTGGCAAGCCGCCGGCGACCCTCCGTACCAGATGTGGATGACCCACACCCCGCACGGGGACCACGTGGCCGACTCGATGAAGGTGGGCAAAGAGATGAGCTCCCACGTCGGCTACACGGGGGTAGCGATCTCGATGTACACGCACATGGGCACGCACATCGACGCGCTCAACCATTTCGGCCTCGACGGCCAGATCTACAACGGCTTCAGCGCCGCCGAGCACCTGGGGGATCGCGGCTGGAAGGTGACGGGGGCCGAGAAGATCCCGCCGATCGTGGCGCGCGGCGTGATGATCGATCTGCCGAAGGCCAAGGGCGTCTCGATGTTGCCCGACGGCTATCGGGTGACCAAGAGCGACCTCGTCGCTGCGCTCGCGCGCCAGAAAACGGTGCTGCGGCAGGGCGACGTCGTGCTGATCCGCACTGGCCGCATGCAGGTCTACGAGGACGCGCAGAGCTACATGAAGAACCCACCCGGCATGGGCATCGAAGCCGCCAAGTTCCTGGTCGAAGAGGGGGGCGCCATGATCGTCGGCGCCGACAACCTGAGCTTCGAGGCGTTCCCCTCGGAGGTGCCGGGAAACTACGTGCCCGTGCACACCTACCTCCTGGCGCAGCAGGGAGTGCCCATCCTCGAGCTGGTGCGGCTGGAGGAGCTGGCGCAGGACGGCGTCTACGAGTTTGGCTTCCTGGGCGGTTCGCTCAAGCTTCGTGGCTCCGACGCAGCGCCCATCCGCCCGATGGCCGTGCCCTTCGAGCGAGCGCAGCCATGAGTGAAGCGCTCACCCAGAGGGCTTCGTTTCTCGGCGCGCGCGAGTCATCACCTCATGGGGGAAGGCAGATCGCGCCCCAAGTCTCTCCATCCGTGTTGGTCACCACTCGATACGAGTTCGGACACGTTTGACACGAGGTGTCTCCACCCGCCAAGTTCGAGTCACAGTAGGGCTCGCAATACGCCTCCGAGCCGCTGGACCTTGCCACGCAGCCGAGCCCCGCTGCGCACTCCGAATGACTGCTGCAAGGTTCGTCGATACCCGCGCTACCGGCGAGCCTGCAATACAGGGGCGGTCCGATATGACAGGCGAGCTCGGGCCTGCCGCAGTCCTGCGCCAAGAGGTCGCACTCGAAGCGTTCCCGGGGCGAAGGCGCAGGGTCATCCGTCGTCCTCCGCGCGCCGAGCTCGGTATCCATGGTGGCCTTACCTCCTGCCACGGTCTCGAAAGAGGGCCAGGCTGGGTCCTGTGCGCGGTTACCGAAGCCGGCCGCCCATGACGCGACCTCGGCGATCAGGTCATCGGGAGCCGGAGTGGCCGAGAGCAACACGAAGGCGGCCTTGAAGGCTCGGTCGGTTTCGGGGAGCAGCGCCTTCTCACCGTGGTGCGCCACGATGTCCGCGAACGCGACGCTGCGGAGCTCGGTCGCTTCGACCACGACGGTATCGGTCTCGTCGTCCCACGTCTCCTCGAGCATGTCCGCTTCGACCATGATCTGAAAACTCTCGGGCACCTCCGAAGCGGGAGCGAGGCCCATCACGTAGAGCTCGAGCGCAGAGTACGGCGGTGCGCGGTGGGCGTTCGCGTTGGGCCCGAACGAACCGACTCTGTACTGCGTACGCCCGTTCTCGAGCGGCGCGCAGTCCGGCGGCTTCGCACCGGCTGGCGTCACGCACTCGAGCGTCGCCCCGTCGTAGCCACCGAGCTGACCGTTGGTGTCCGCCCAACCCCAATGCGGATCGCCCGCGAATTCGCCGAAGCCGAAGCTCGGATCGAGGTAGGCGCCCCAGTAGTGAGCCACCTCGTGCGCGAGGGGTGGACGGATGCCGACATGATTGACACCGATCACCCCCTTGATACGACCCGTGGACTTGTACCCGCCGGGGGCGACCTCGTTCACGTTGCCGGCGCCCGGCTCGGCGGGACGATTGACCGCCTCGAAGCGCGCGGCCGAGAAGCTCCCCTCGACCTGGTGATCGCCGACGAAGATCACGAAGTCGTATTCCTCGAGGTAGTGATCGAGAAACAGGTTGAGCGGCACGGACAACCCGTGACGCAGGAAGTCCGAAACGGGCTCGTCGTCGAGCAAGAAGTCATCGAGCGCCTGCGCGGCTTCGGCATCCACCAGGTTGACGACTCCGTCGACCTCACGGCTGCCGGGCGGGAGCTCCACTGGTTCCCCCGCGAACACTCCGCCGTCTCCACCCTCCGGTTTCGAGCCTGCGGAGCCGCCGGAACCCGTCGCGCCGGAGCTCGAGGATCCGCCCGCGTTCTTTCCCGCGCCCCCGGACGCACTCGAACCGTCGCCGTCTCCGTTTTCGCCGGAGCCGCAGCCCGTGACCAACCCTATCAACCAAGCGCCCAGAACCCAGCTTGCTTTCACCGTCCACATGCCGCGACGGAGGGTCGAACGCCAGCTGGGTCCGTGTCAAGCAACGCCTCGGGTGCGTCGCAAACGACGGGTAGCTCTGCCTCGAGATGGGAAGCGCTCGCCAGCCGCGTCGCCCAGACTGACGCCGCCGTCCTCCTCGCTCGCGCTCTACGACACGGTGCTCTCGAGGCGCTGACGCCGCGTACCGGGTCGCCGACACGCGAGTGAACGCAGAGCCACGATCTCGGATGAGCTCGAGCGCTGCCGTTCAGCCACCGCAGGCGTTGGTGGTCGAGCCGCCGCCGGTCAGGGCCGACTTGTTGGCGAGCGCCGCCGGACAAGTGACCTCCTTGTAGACCATCTTCGGGTTGTCGGCGGCCATCATCCAATCCGCATAGAAGAGGCACGCCTGGCGTAGCTCTCCCAGGCCCCTCGCGTCGGTGAACACGCTGTTGCACTTCTGGCGCAAGCAATCCTGCGTCTGTTGAACCGTGCCGCCGTAGTTGAGCTGGCGGCGGCAAACCGACAGCATGCCGCCGTACTGATCGCCGAGCTCCGAGGACGACACACCCCACTGCGAGGAGCACGCGTTGAACTGCCCGACGCCACCACCGGGGACCTGAATATCGAACTGGCCCTGCGACACGTCACCCCCGACGTTGATCGACTGCACGATCATCGTCTTGCCCTTGAGCGCCACCGATCCGGGATCATTCGCGGAGTGTTGACCCTGGCCCGTGAACTGAAGCTCGTAGCACTTGCCGCAGGAGTTCGTGCCCGTGGGCGTCGCCGCGTAGCCGTACGCGAGCGTGTTGCTCACGGCCCAAGGCGTGAGGCCGTAGCACATGTACGCGCTGCCGCCGCTGCACGCGCTCTGCACGCCGTAGTTGGAGCCGTAAGATTGGTTCTGCGCGTTGCAGGACGACAACGCTGGACCGCTCGAGACATTCCCTGACCAACCGCAATGCGGCTTACAGCAGTCCCAGTACCTCGAAGTCCAACCTTGCGTTCCAGTGATCGGCGGGCAGGTAGGGCCGCCGCCGGTGCCGCCGCTTCCGCTGCTACCGCCCGTTCCGCCCGTTCCACCGGCTCCGCCGCCGCCACCACTGCCGCCGCCGCCGTTGCACGTCGCGCTGCCGGTGCTGCCCGTCGCATTGCACTGCACGGCCACGCTGTCGACGTAGAGGTTGCGATCGCCGGAAGTGCCGTTGTAGTCGTTCGTGAACTGGACCTGGACGCGCCGCGTGCCTGAAGAGCTGGCGTTGTAGGTGAAGGTGTAGTTCGTGTAACTGGTAGCTGGGACCTCGACCACGCCGATACACGTTCCCCCGACCGTCACCCGCATCAGCGGTGACGCGCCGCCCACACTTCCACCACGGGCGCTGACGGTGATGCGATGGTTGCCCTGCGCGAAGTTGTGGTCGCGATAGAGCTCGACGGTGTCGCTCCACACGTTCCAGCCGCCGCTGACGGCCTGCCCACCCACCTTGGTCATCCCGGCGCTAGCGTCGTTCGACTCCGCCTGGTACGTGGCCGAGCAGGTAGCACCACCAGTGCCACCGGTGTTCCCAGTGTTCCCAGTGTTCCCAGTGTTCCCGGTGTTACCCGTGTTGCCACTACCGGCCGTGCCGCCGTCTCCACCGGTGCCGCCCATCCCGCCGGAGCCGCTCGTCCCGCCCGCGCTGAACGAAGCCATGGTCGCGCGATAGTTGCTCGAGCTGGTCGCGTTCGCACAGAAGCCAAACTGGATGGTTTGGCCCGGATTGATGGTCTTGTTCCAATCCAGAGGAGTGAAGGTCGAGCCGCTCCGCGTCGCGCTGTGGTGAGACGTGACCGTCGAGTTGTTCAGGTTCAGGACGACGGTCCACCCGCTCACCGCGGAACTACCCTTGTTGGCGATCGAGACCGTCGCGCAGTAGCCCGCCGCCCAATCGTTGTTGATCGCCAGCAAGGCCTCGGCGGCGCCCGAGGTCAAAGCAGATGATTCCGAGCTCAGATCGACGCCGTCGTCGAGCGAACCACTGGCGCAACCAACCAGCAGAGTAGCCGCACAAAGCTTAGCGTAGCTCGATCGTGAGTTCATCAGCGCTCCTTCGGGGAGGGACGACGCACACTGCATCTCGTCGTCGTTGGAGAACGAACGATCGCATCCGCCCGACGGCTCCGCAATTCCAATTCTGACTCGATCTAGATCTGGAACAGGTTCCAGATCGACGACAAGTTTCCTGAGGCGGGGCTCTCGCGCGCCTCGGTTCCGCGCGCGCCACAAGATTCGTCGTTGGACGGCACGAGCGAGTCGCGCCTGCACATCGACGTGGCGAGGTGGCTCGTCGCGCGCTCGTCTCGTGCGCGCCTGTCTCACGAGCTCAGTCCGAATTAGCCACGGTGATCGAGCGAAAACCAGGCTTTAAGTTGAGAGCATGACACGCGCGCCTTCTCGAACGAAGCGGCTGCGTCGAGCAAGAGCCGGAGCCAGACCCCGCTCGTTCCGCACCTGGCTCTCGGTGTGCACGTTGCTCGCTGCGGCCTGCACCACTTCGGCGACGGGACGACAGCAGCTGCTGCTCGTATCGGACAGCGACCTGAACGCCATGGGCAAGCAGGCGTTTCAGGACATGAAGAAGGAAGAGACCGTCGACAAGGAGGGGCGAACCAACGACTACGTGAGCTGCGTCGCTCACGCCGTCCTCGCCGCCAACGGTGCCAAGCCCGCAGAGTGGGAGATCGTCGTCTTCGACAGCAAAGAAGCGAACGCCTTCGCGCTCCCCGGTCGAAAGATCGGCGTCTACACGGGGATGCTGAAGGTCGCCCAGACTCCGGACCAACTGGCCGCGGTGCTGGGACACGAGGTCGCTCACGTCACGCAGAAGCACGGGAACGAGCGCGTCTCCCAGCAGCTGGTCGCCGAAGGCGGGATGCAGGTCGCGAGCGTGGCGCTCGGAGGCAAAGGAGAGACTCACGACGTCGCCATGGCCGCGCTGGGGGTCGGTGCCCAGTACGGCGTGCTCATGCCCTTCAGTCGAACCCAGGAGAGCGAGGCCGACGTCGTGGGTCTCGATTACATGGCCCGCGCGGGATTCGATCCACGGGCGGCCGTGGAGCTGTGGACGAACATGGCCGCGGCCGGCGGGGGTACGCCCCCGGAGTTTCTGTCGACGCACCCCTCCCACGACTCGCGTATTCACGACTTGGAGAAGCACATGCCCGAGGCGTTGAAGACTTACGAGAGCGCGCGAGCCGACGGCCACACTCCGAACTGTTCGCTCCAGGCTCGATAGCTTTGGCGGCCGCGGCCGAGCTTCGAGAAATGTAGCAACTCGCGCCGCGTTCGAGCCGACTCCCCGCGCATGGACGACAAACTCACCGGACGGATGAGGAAGCTTGCTCGCCTGGTCGCTGAAGCGCGCGACCTCTCGGAAGTCGAAACGTACTTTCATGACGAGGTCGTGCCCGACCCGGCGTTCATGACGGCGGGTGCCCCAGCTCGGCACAAGCCGCTGCACGCAGTCGTGAAAGGGGTGGCACGCGCCTACGGCTGCATATTGACCGACGAAGCCAGTCTTTTTCACCTGCCCCGGTTCTCGTTCTGGCACGGAGCGGTGGGGCACCCGCTGACGTCGCTGGCGTTGATCATCTACTTCGATGATCAACACCGCGGCGTCGCGAGCTTCGGGCAACTCTCCGATCCTCTACATCACCGGTTTCGGTTTTCGCTCCCCGACGGCGCACGCGACCCGGAGATCGAGGTGGGGAACGTGAAACTCACCAGCGTTTCGCGCCAGCGCGGGCTGGCCTGACGGAACGGACCCTCCACGCTCTGCTTCGGGGGTGGCACGGACACTGCACCACGGCAGGAGATGTCACCCAAAGCTTCGCTCGCTACGGCGGCGCAGGACGGAAGCTCCGTAGCGGTCGCCGGGAGCGCGGGCACGCGGGAGAGCACGGCGGTCGCCGGCGCGACACGAACGGCGCGCAGCGCCGCGGTCGCGGGCAGCTACGGCACGGTCGATAGCGTCGGCGTGACCGGCAGCAGCAACACGGCGGCCAGCGTCGCTGTCACCGGCAGCAGCGCGACCGTTGCCAGCGTCGCCGTTGCTGGCAGCCTCGGGACGGTGGCAAGCGTTGCGATCGCCGGCAGCGCGCTCACCCTCCTGGGGGCCGCGCTTGCCGGGTGCGTGCTCACGGCGCTCTGCCGCAAATGTCGCGGCTGCGTGGCGTGCGTGGCCTGCGTCGACTGTATCGACTGTGTAGGTTGCGTCGGCTGTGTGGGGCTACGCGGGGCGGTCGGCCAGGTCGCTGTGGGCCGCTGAGAAGAAACTTTCGCCCTCCGTCGCGCGCCCCGTCACACTCCTCGAGGCCCGGGCGATGTCTGTTTCGTGCGGCAAAAACGCGACCCCGGGACTTCGACGCCACTAGCCGGATCCAGCGCGATTGGACGAACCTGGCTTCGTACGACGTCTCGACGCGCGTTTCTTCTCCTGATGCTGGCGGGCTCGGCGCTCATCACCGCCGCTAGCCTCCCCTACTTCGACCCGGAGACGTACCCGCCCTTCGTGGTCGAGAAGCTGCCGGTCAGATTCGAAGCGCTCTGGCTCGCATCGCTGCGGGTGCACGTCGTGAGCGCGGTCCTCTCCTTCCCGCTTTGTCTGGCGCTTCTGACGAGAAGCTTGCAGCGCCGGCCGCTGCTGCATCGCTGGTTGGGTCGCCTCACCGGAGCGATGGTTCTCCTCGCCTTGGTGCCGTCGGGCGTCGTGCTCGCCTTCGACGCGAAAGGCGGCCCCATCGTGACGGCTGGGTTCCTCTTGTCCGCGGCGATCGTCGCGGCTTCGATGGTGCTCGGGGTCATCGCCGGAAGGAAGCACGACCTGATCTCGCATGCTCGCGCGATGCGGCACCTGGTCGCGCAAATGAGCGTCGCTGTCTCGTCTCGCGCCTTGATTGTCGCGCTCGACGCGGCCGGCACGGATCCTGGCCTTTCCTATGTCGTTGCGCTCTGGGGTCCAGTTCTCGGCAGCGCCGTGATCGCTGAGCTTTTTTCTCGTCGGGCGTCGTCTTTCAATCCGTTACCCACCTTGCGGAGGCTCTCTCATGAGATCTGGTTCACGTCTTCGGTTCGCATTCGTCCTTTCGCTCGTCCCGTCGTTCGCTCTGGCCGCTGAGCCGTCACTCGTCGAGTGGGCGCGGCAGCGGGTCCAAAATGCGATCGTCAAACCGCTGGGCGAGCGGGAAGGAAAGAGCAGCGCCTTTTCGCGCGAGAGGCCCGCGCCCCGCGAACGTCGAGTGCGCGTGCTCAAGGACACCGTCACGCCCGACAAGGCGGGGCGGAACTTCGTGCCCTTCGCGATCGATGTTCGCTACGGCAGCGAGTGGAAGGAGGACATCGTGGGCTGCGTCTACGAGGGAAGCGGCGACCTCTTCGTCAAGCGCGGCGACGCGTACCGGCCGGCCGCGTTCTTGCTCGGCAAGAAGGCCGAGCCTGTCCCGCACGTCTGCCGCGAAACGGAAGCCTCGAAGGCGTGAGGCGTCGAATCGGTTGACGCCGTGACGCGAGCGCGTTGAATGACTTGGTGTGGGTAGTGGAACCGTCTACGCGCCGCCGTCAGCCCTTGCACGCGCCGCGCTGTCGTTTGCCTTGCTCGTCGGGTTCTACCTGGTGCTGCTCGGCACGGCGGCGGTGCTCTTCGTCGGCCCCCTGGTGGGCATCCTCGTCGCGCCGTCGTTCGGTCTGCGAGTCCTGTTTCTGATTGCGGTGTGCTGGCTGCCCGCGATCCTCCTGATCGTCAGCGCGTTGAAGACCCGGCGCCCGGCGTTCGTCCCGCCCGGTCGCCCCCTGTTCAGGGAAGAAGCGCCATTGCTGTTCGGCGCGGTGGACGAGCTTGCGTCCCGCGCCGGCACCGCGCCTCCGACAGAGGTTTACCTCGATTGGTTGCCAAACCTCGCAGTGACCGAAGTTGGTAGTGTCTTCGCTCCGCGCCGGGTGCTCATCATCGGCGCTCCGCTCTTTCACATACTCTCGGTAGACGAGCTCCGCGCCGGCATTGCGCATGAGCTCGGCCATTTCATCGGCGGGGACACGCGGCTCACCACGTTCAGCCGTCAAACCCACGCCCTGTTCGCGTCCGTGCTCACCACGGTCGAACGCGATCCCTTCAAGGCTGGCACTCAGCATCTCTTCATCGAGGCTGGGTTCGCCCTCGCGCAGGGGATCGGCGGGCTCATCGTGCGGGTCTACGGCTCGCTCTTCCTACGCCTGACCATGCCGATCAGCCGCCGGCAGGAGCTCGCCGCGGACGCGCTTTCGGCTGCGCTACTGAACGGTCGGATCGCAGGCAGCGCCCTCGAAAAGATCTCGGTCTGTGCCCCCCCTCTACGATCGGTACCTGCAGGAAGAGGTGGGGGTTGCCCTGAACCAGGGGGCGATGCCCAGCGATCTCTCGGCCGGCTTCGAACGCCTGCGGCGGCAGTTTCTTTCGAGCCAGACCGGCCGTCACTTCGTCGAGAGGGTGCGCACGCAAGAAACCGCACGCTACGACACCCACCCGGCGTTGGCCGAGCGACTGCGCGCGCTAGAAGAACACCCGGGTAGCATCACGGACTCCGATGATCGTCCCGCGTCAGCGCTTCTCCCCAGAGACAGCGTCGTCGACGCGTGGCTCGTGCTGGCGACGCGCGAGCGGCTGATCGCTGCGTTGCCCGTGAGCGACGCCACCGTACGCACGCTGCGTGAGCTCTCCTGGGCACGGATCGCCGAGGAAGTCTATGCGCCGGCAGCTCGAGAAGCGGCGCGCCGAACGGCCGAGCGACTCTACCCGCTGCTCCCGGGCACGACCACGCTCGCCGGCATGTTCGTGCACGCGTGGCGTCGCATGGAGATCGCTGGGCCCCTCGAACTGACCACGCGACTCGAACCGAAGCTTGCGCAATTGACCTTCGAGGAAGCGCAACGCGCCGCGATCCATCTGGGAGTGGGGCTGCTCGGCACGCTGCTGCAAGGCGCCTTGCTCGAGCGGGGAGCCATCGCCGAGGAATCGTTCGGCGAGAGCCTCGTGCTCCGGCTCGGCGAAGAGCGCGTCAACGTGGCAGAAGCGGTCGCGTTGCTCGGCACCGAGCCCGAAGCCGGACGAGTCGCGCTCAACCGCTGGGCTCGGCTTTTCGAGTCCACCGAGTCAGGTCCAACCTCCACCATCCTGAGTCACTCGCACTGATACTGCGTGCACACGTTCGATTCGCAATCACCCGGTTGGTAGCACTCGTCCCCGGTGGTACCCGCCTGACAGACGCCGGCGCTGTTGCCGCCCGTGTAGCAATGGTTCGACTGGCAGTGCTGATGGCTCACGCAGAACTTGCCGTTCGCGCCGTCCGTGCACTCACCTCGACCCAGGCCGACCGAGTACGCGCACGTTCCCTCGAGGCAGTCACCGCTGTCCGTGCACGCGCTCTCCAGCAAGCCTTCGGTGCACACACCGCTCTCGTTCCCTGCGTTGAAGGCGCAGAGGCTCGACGTGCAGTCGTCATCGTCGATGCACAGCTTGCCGACCGCGCCGCTCGTGCAAGCTCCGTCGTCGTCGCCCTCCTCGACGGCGCAGCGGTTCGATTGACACTGCGCATCGAGGGCACAATGAGCATTGTCGGCCCCGTCGGAACACCAGCCGTCGGTGTCGAGCTCGTCCGAGAGGGTGCAGCTACCCTCCACGCAGTGGCTCTCCTTGCTGCAGCGATCGCCGATCTCACCGGCGCTGCACGTCCAACCCGCTCCGGCGCTGTCTTTGGCGCAGCGCCCCTCCTCGCAGTCGTCATCGTCTTCTCGATCGCACACGGTACCGACCGCGCCGTCCGAGCAGGTTCCGCGGCCCGAGCCGCCACCGTTCAGGCAGTGACCGCTCTGGCACTGAGCGTTCTCTGCACAAGGTTGGTCGAGCTCGCCTTCGGTGCAAAAGCTCTGAAACGACGCCTCGACGCAATCACCCGCCTGGCAGTCCGCGTCGCTTCCGCAGGCCTCGCCGATGGCGCCTCCGCTGCACTGTCCAGCGGAGGACCCGATGACACACTGGAGCCCGGTATCGCACTGGTCTCCGCTCGAACAGGGACTGCTCGAGCTCCCGTCGGTGCACACGCCCTGGCTCGACCCTGCGTAACTCTTCCCGCAGAAGCCGCTCTGACACTCATCGTTCTTGCCACAGCTCGAGCCGAGCGACCCGTCGCTACAGACACCGAGCTCGCCGGAGTCGGACCCCGGGCGCACACACGTCCCGCCGTCGCAGTCGGCGGGAGCGAGACAGGGCGAACCGGTCTCGCCGTCGCTACAGGTTCCGACGAAGGACGTCTCCGGCAGGACGCAATCGAGACCAGCATCGCAGTCGCTCTGCACGTTGCACGACGTGCCTTTCTCGCCGGTCTGGCAGCGGTAGTCTCCGCTGCTGGAAACAGCGACGCAGCTACTCTCGATGCAGTCGTCGTCGTCGAGACAGGCTGAGCCCGCCGTGGCCGGCAAGCAATCGCCGGGAGTTTCGCTGCTGCCACCGACGCAGCGTCCGTCGCAGTCCTGATCGGTTTCGCACGGAGCGTAAACGGCGATACAGCTCACGACGTCGCCGAGATCGCGCTCGCAGGCGACGTCACAGTCCACCGTCGTGAGACAGCCCCGGTCCGGGTGACAGCCGGTGTAACTTGCGGGAAAGGGATCGCAGTCGCAAGTCACCGGCGCACACGCGCTCGTGCAAGCGCTGCCGTCATAGTCGAAATCGAGGGCGCTGCAGCCTTCGTACGTCGCTTTCGGGATCGCCGGGCGCCCGCCTTGACCCGCTCCGGACGTGCCGCCCGATGCCGACGAGCCGCCGGAGCCGCCTCCGCCACTCGATCCGCCAGCGCCGCCGCCGTCCGAGTCGTCGTTGCCCGCGCTGTAGCAGCCGAGAGCAAGGACCAGCGGGCACAGAGCGAAATGCAGCCGGAGCACCCGAGATTTCACGAACGCCATCGTCTTCCTCGTACGCTAGAAGACCTCGATTCTCGGCGCCCAGCCGCCAAATTCGTCTCACTTCCCGGAGAAGGGTGGAGAGAGCTCGTACCGCAACCTACGCCGGAGCAGGCGGCGGGCTCGGGCGCTCGCCGCGCACCCGCAAGAGCCGGGCCGCCACCGGGACAATCATCGCTCCAATCAAGAGCCAGCCGTCAACCAGAAGCACGGAGCGCCGACGGCCGTTCGGCTGCGCTCTCAGATGCCGAACACGGCGCCTCCGAGGAGCATCAGCGAAGCATCGTTCAAATCGTCGACCCGAGGCGCGCCCTGGAAGTCCGTGCTCCGCTCTCGAATGCTCTCCTCGAAGAGCCCTCTCGCGTCGAGGAACAGCCAACCGCTTCCGAAGATCCGACCACGAACCGTCCCCGAGACGAAGCCCGCAAAGTCCCACCCTCCGACGCTCGGCTCCTGGCTCTGGTGCAAGGGGTGGCCCCAGAGCACTCCGCCCCCGAAGCCGAACTGAAGCTCGGGATTCGCCAAGTAAAAGCCGCGCAGACCGAGCGGGAGGCGTATGTACGCGGTCCTGTCGTAGACGTTCCCTTCGTTGAGGCTCAGGATCTCGAACTCGCGCTGCG
>JAEZYO010000026.1 GCA_023419055.1 Pseudomonadota bacterium
CGTCAACATTGCCCGCGGTACGTCGAATGCTCGCCCGCTGGTTGGTTGCGCCGGTGCCATGCCCTAACTGCGCGCACCCGGTGCGCCCGCTCGTGCCCATCTAAAAGTGGCGGAGTAGTGCTAGAGCACCGATCGGTTTGCAACCGATCGGTTTCTAGTGTCTTTTTCGTCGAGGCGGCACGCGCCTCCCCGCCCCGCGGAAGTGACGCGCTTCGCGATCCTCGAAGGAGGGAATTCCGCGGGGCTCCACCCCACGCGGCCGCTTCGCGGCGAGCGCAGCCGCACCCGTTCGGATCCCGCAACCGGCTCAAACCGTTTGTCGCTCTAGAAGCTCATCGACGACTCGAGCTCGAAGGGGGGCGAAAGGCTTCGAGCTCGGCCTCTCGTTCGCGCGCTTGCGCTATCGCGTCCTCTGGGACGCCGTCTCCGAGCTCGACGGTGGTGTCCTGGATCTTCGCCAGCATGACCGCGTCGAACGCGGCCCAGGCGAGATCACTCGACTCAGCGAGGACGCTCTCGCCGACGACTCTCCAAGCGCCATCTCCTCGTACGAGCTTGATCGGCATCGTTCTTGAAGTCGACTCGGGGCTTCACGCGACCTTATCACGCTCGAGATCTTGTACAACAAACTCGTCAGCCTCCGGCGTGATGGACTGAACATCCGAACGCTACCCGTTGCAGAACGCCGCTGAAGCTCGCGCGCTCGCGATAATTGCGCCGAAACCAAGCGGGTCTACCCGTGGCAATTCGCCTCAAAGCGAAAGCGCCCGCGCCGGAAGGTGCACAACCCTCGTAGGTTGCATGCCGGCGCTCGAAATCGCCGCGACGGATTTGGGACGTTTCGCAACTGTGCGTGCCGTCAGCTGACAGAAGCCAGAGCTCGCGATCGAGCTCTGCACAAGATTGCTACATTCAATCAGCGAGCGCGCCGCGCGCCTCAGCCCCTCCGAGGCCTTGACGCTGCGGGGGCATGAGCGAATGGTTAAGCCTTTCGGCTCAACAGCGGGCTACCGAAAGACGGCCCCACCCCCAGGGAACATGGAATTTGACGAAGCTCTGGACTGGGTACAAAAGAACGCCCCGAAATTGAGTTGGGACGGACGCGCCCGCATCGGGATCCTCTTGGCTCACGGTCGACGCGTGACCGTTCAAGGCGGAGACTTCCGGAGCGTGCTGCCCGCTCTCGTTCGCGGCCTCCACGCGAAGCTCGAGGACCGGCCAGCGCCCATGCGCAGCCGGAGACTCTGAGCGGGTTCGGCAATCCCGGGGTCTTATTCGCCGAGCTACGTCGCTGCGGCTACCTTCGACTGCGCGAACGCCATGAGCGGGCCGACGATGGCCCACTGCACGAAAGTGAACGCGCTCTCGATCACGAGGTAGTTCGGCACCGACGTCATGACGTTCTTGGCTGCGACCGCGATGGTCGTGAAGCTCCAAGAGAGAACTGCCCCGAACACGGCGAACCACAGCCCGCGTTTCAGTGCGTTCGGAAGCCGCTCTGCAAAGCCGCGGTCGAGGACCCAGGCGAAGAGCACGGCCTGAATCGCCATCGAAAGGAACCCGAAGGGAACGATGACGTCGCGCCGGTACATCTCCAGGGCGTCGTAGTAGTCCTTGAAGACGATCAGGTGCCAGGCGAAGCCCAACGCGAACGTGGGGACCAGATAGGCGAGCGCGCCGGCGCCGATTCTTCGCATCATGGCCGGCTCCCCTCCTGCGCGGACTTTGCCGTCCCCTTCTTCTTCGCGGATTTCGCGCGGCCCTTCTTGGACGGCAGCGTTTCGACGAAGGCGACCGCCGGCCGCAGCCACGACTTCACCGCTCGCGCATCCAGGTCGTCCGTGACGCGCACGTAACCCTTCATGGCGCGGCCGTTCATGATCATCGGCTGCGCTCCCCGCTCGAGCGCCTTTGCGTGACCCGCCTCCCCCACGCGCACGAGCAGCCCGCGGTGGCTAGCCGCCGCGACCATGTTGCCGTTCAGCATGAAGCCGATGCCGCCGAACATTTTCACCTCGCTCACCCCCGCCTTCCCGGCGAGCGCCGCGCGAACCTGATCCGAAAGCTTTTCGTCGATCGCCATCTCAAGCCTCCTCACTCAGCAAAGCCTCGAGCCCATCGAGCGCACCGCGCCAGCCCTGATCGTGTCGTCTGTCCGCGTCGGCGCGCCCGAGCTTCTCGTGCCGGATGCAAAGCGCGGTCATGCCGCCCCGCCCCGAAAGGGTCACCGTGACCTCGGAGTCGATACCGGCGTGCTCGTCGGGCGGCTCGATCAGCCAGGAGAAGACGATGCGTGAGGGGCGCTCGATCACGCGAAAAGTGCCGCCCACCGTCATGCGCTGCCCACCGGGCACGAAGTACGCGAAGCGATAGCCGCCCCCCTCGCGGAACTCGAACGCGAGCACGTCGAGCGTCACGTCCGGAGACGGACGCAGCCATCGAGCAACGAGCGCGGCGTCGGCGAACGCGGCGAACACGCGCTCCGGCGTGGCCTGAAGCGTGCGGCGCACCTCGACTCCGGGGCTCGGCGTGCTCATGGCTTCGTCTCCCTCAGCAGCGCCTCGAGTTGATCGACCGCACCACTCCAGAACTCCTGATGACGGCTGATCCAGTCGCCCGCCTCCTTCAGCGGCTTCGGGCGCAGGCGGAAGCGGTGAACGCGCCCCTCGACCCGTCGCTCGATGAGGCGCGCGCTCTCGAGCACCTTGAGGTGCCGTGAGATGGTCGGCTGCGCGGAGTCGAACTCTGCGCCGAGCTCCCCCGCGCTCCGTTCCTCTCCGTGCGCGAGCGAACGAATCATGGACCGGCGAGTCTGGTCGGCCAGCGCGCGGAAGGTGCGGTCGAGCGCCGCTTCGCGTTGCATAGCCATATGGCTATACGTTTGGTGAAGCCGCGTCAACTCGAGACAGCATTGAAGGCGTCTCGGCCAGGCGACGGTTCGCTCGAGCGCGCGGCGCGCGCCGATGGACCGCCGATTCAGGGTCGCTCGAAGGGCCCGATGTCGGGCGTGCCCGCGTAGAGCGGGTTACCCCAGAAGTCGACTCCGCCGTTGTCGGTGATCGCCACGCCGTGATCGCGCGCCGGCGAGCTCGGGTCCACTTGAAAGCCCGCGAGCTGGTGGAGCGCTGGCCCCGATTCGTCGCCGACCGGGTAGCTCGAGACGTCCGCGAAGAGCGGGTCGCCGCTCTGGCTGGCGCTGCCGACCGCGGGAACGCCGAAGAATAGGTTGTTCGAGTAGGTGATGCCCGGACCGGTCGCGACGACGGAGGCCGCCCGCGTCGAGCGCAAGATGTTGTTGCGGATGACGTACGGAGTCTGGAAGTAGCTCGAGCCACCGGACGAGTTGATCAGATCGCCGCTCTCGAGACCCTGAATGAAGATCAGGTTGTTGTAGGTCTCGTTGGTCGACGAGTCATAAAATTGCAGCTTGATGCCGTGCCGCTCGTTGTCGACGATCAGGTTGTAGCGCACGACGGAGTCACCGAACGCGAACTGGCAGAGCAGAATGCCGTCCCCGTTGTCGTGGACGTAGTTGTGCTGAATCACCACGCCCGTCGTGGCGCGATCCGCGTCGATGCCGTTCGAATCGGCGCCGCCGGCCTTCTTCACGGTCCCGAAGGCCTCGTTGTATTGAATCACCACGTCGTCGCTGTTGTAGGCCTCGATCGCGCTGGTCCCCGAGTCCTTGCAGACGTTACGCTCGATCAGGACGTGCTGCGCGCCGGTGACGTAGATGGTGTTGCAGCCGTAGTCGGTGTTCGACTGGCTGAGGTAGTTGCCCCTGAGCACGACGTTGGTATGCGGCGTGAAGTTGGCGTCGTTCTTCGACGCGCGCGTGCCCCAACCTCGACCGCCGTCGAGCTGCTTGAAGACGATGCCGCCGAACGACGTGTCCTTGATCACGTTGTTTTCGATCAAGACGTCGTTGAACCAGGTCCTCGTGCCGTTCTCGGACTCGATCTCGAACACGATCCCGCCCGTACGCTTGGACGCATCCCAGCCGGTCTTGAACGTCACCCAGGGTGGGTCGTTGTTCGCGACGTCGCCGCCGATCCAGTTCACGACGCCGGTCACGTCGTGAATGAAGCAGTTGCGAATCACGATGTGGTCGAGGACACCCACGTCCTTGCCGCGGACCAAAATGCCGCGGTAGTCACCCGGCGTCGGCTGGTCGTTGGTGAGCTCGAGGTGATTGACCTCCCAGTACTGGACGTTGTGGAGCAACAACGCCTGCAGGTCAGCGCTGCCCGCGGCGATCAGCGGGAGCTCCCCGCTGCCGTACTTGTCGATCACGATCGGTAAGTCAGGCTCGCCCGAGCCCTGGGGCGCAAGCTCCCCGGTCCACTTCCCGCCGGCGCGAAAGCAGAGTGAGTCACCGGGTCGAAA